>ONTN01000050.1 GCA_900320765.1 uncultured Eubacteriales bacterium | reverse complement strand
TATGCCTTTGCGCAGGCGGAGCTTATGACCGAAGGGGAGGAGGCAAAGCTCGCCCTCGTCAGAGAATCGGCAAGGTCGGAAATGCTCGACGAAAGCTCGCCGAAGGCGTGAGAATAGGCGCTGTCGCGATATAGCGAAAGGCCGCTCGCGCCGCCGCGCCCCATAAGCGCGAAAGCTGAAACAAGAAGAAGAGCGGCAGAGAAGTATATAATAATAAGGCTGAACGTTTTCTTTTTAATCCACATAAAAAACCACCTCTTTTAGATATCATATCCGAAAGAGGTGGTTTTATTAATTCAGGTTATTTTCCGAGCTTATTAAAAGCAACTTTGAATCTGCGAAGGGTCTCGTCCTTGCCGAGGATCTCACATATCTCTATAGCGCCGCCGGGAGTTACGGCCTTGCCTGCGGCGGCGATGCGAACCGGCCACATTATCTTGCCGATCTTTGCGCCTGCCTCCTCGGCTATCGCGTAAAGCGCGTCGTGTATCTCGTCGTACTTCCAGTCGTTTATTCCGGTGAAAGCATCGTTAACCTTTTCGAGGATCTCAAGTGAATCGGCCTCGGTGAGCTTGTTCTTCTTATTAGCGAAAAGCTCAGAGCCGTACTCGGGAAGCTCGTTGAAAAAATCGAGCATATCGGGTATATCCGAAAAGCGGTTCAGCCTCGTGTGCAGAAGCTCGGGTATCAGGGCACGGTTTACGCTTTCGGAGGTGATCGCCTTGTCTATCCAGGGCATCGCAAGCTCGGCGAAGCGCTCGGCAGAGAGCTCCTTGAGATAGGTGCTGTTGAAGTAGTTCAGCTTCTCAATATCAAAGGCAGAGGGGGATTTTGAAATGCCGTCAAGCTCAAATGCCTTTATCAGCCCGTCCATATCGAAGAATTCCTGCTCGCTGAGCTCGCCTCTCGGGCTCCAGCCGAGGAGTGCCACATAGTTTACGATTGCTTCCGGGAGATAGCCGAGGCTTAAAAGATCCTCGTAGGAGGGATCGCCGTGACGCTTCGACATTTTTCTGACGGCGCCGGTCTCGGGATCTGTTATCATAACGGCGGGGCAGTGAACGTAGGTCGGAACCTCCCAGCCGAAGCCCTCGTAGAGAAGATTGTACTTCGGGGCGGAGGAGAGATACTCGCTTCCTCTTACGACGTGAGTGATGCCCATAAGGTGATCGTCGATCACGTTTGCGAAATTATACGTGGGCAGTCCGTCGGACTTGAGCAGGATCTGATCCTCAAGCTCGGAATTATCGACTGTGATATCGCCGTAAACCGTATCGTGGAAGGTGGTCGAGCCCTCTTCGGGCATTTTCTGCCTGATGACGAAGCTCTCTCCAGCGGCAGCTCTCTTATCCGCCTCGGCGGGGTCCAGGCTTCTGCAGGGGTCGGCGGCCTTTTTGAAGGGCTTTGCGTCGTCTCCATCGGCTTCCTCCTCGCATTTGCCGCAGAAGCAGCGGTAGGCGTGGCCGCGCTCGATTAAAAGCTCGGCAAAATCCTTGTATAGCCCGCGCCTCTCCGTCTGAACGTAGGGCGCGACGGGGCCGCCTACGTCGGGACCCTCGTCATAGGTAAGACCGCAGCCGGCAAGGGTGCGCTTAATAACGTCCACCGCGTCCTCAACCTTGCGGGCCTGGTCGGTGTCCTCGATTCGGAGAATGAAGGTGCCTCCGGCGTGACGGGCGATAAAGTATGTGTAAAGGGCGGTGCGGAGATTTCCCACGTGCATATAGCCCGTGGGGCTGGGAGCAAAACGTGTACGCACCTTCCCGTGAGGTATGCGGCTTTCAAGCTCGCTGAAATATTCTTTGTCCATGTTAAGTGCCTCCGGTTTTTTTTTAATAATATATTACTTTTTCCCTAAAATTGCAATACTTTGACCCGCGTGCTATAATATTATTTGATTTTTTCAAAGGAGGGAAACGAAAATGCGATACGCCGCCGCGGCTTTGACCCTGGCAATTACTGCCGTTTTCGCGCTCTCCCTGCTTTTAAGAAAAAAACGTCCGTCGGTTTGGGGCCGGCTCGAGCTCAGGGACGGAACCAGCCTCGAGCTTAAAAACCGGGAAAGCCTTGTGGGAGGCTCACCCTCGTCTGACGTATGCCTTACTACGTCCCGGCGAAGAGTGCCGGAGGGGGTTATCGAGCGAGACGGCAGCGGCTGCAAAATACACCCTATTGGCAAGAAAAGCGAAATCTCGGTAAACGGAACGTTAATAAAAAAAGCCGCCGCAGCAGCGGACGGCGACGTTCTTACGATAGGCGGTGCCGAGACCGTTTTTAAATCGGCAGAGGTTTTGCCTGAAAAAGCGCGGGCGGAACGGTCCGGAGGGCTATACCTTTTACTCGTACTCGCGCTTTGCGGCGCTTTGTTTTCCTCCTTCTGTTTCGTTCTAAAGCCGTCTGATTTTACTCCCTACGCGATTGGCTTCGGAGGAGCCGCGGCGGCTTCCGTACTCTTGTTTATCGTTAACAGAGCTTTCGGGCAGGGCGCCTTTGGAGTAGATGCGATCGGACTTACGCTCTCGGCAATAGGTATGTCCGTCGTTCTGTCCTCATCACCCCGGAGTGTATATAAGGAGCTTATCTGCCTTGCGGCGGGAATCGCGATCTATATCGTTCTGACGTTATTCCTTAGAAGCGGAGCGGGAGTCAGAGCCCTGAGACGGCCGATAGCCATACTCGGCCTTGCCCTCATCGTATTCGCATTACTGACGGCGGAAAGTATTTTGGGGGCGAAAAACTGGATAAGGATAGCGGGCGTCAGTTTTCAGCCCTCTGAGCTTGTGAAGATAGCCTTCGTGTTTGCCGGAGCCGCCCCGCTTTACAGCGTGTTCAATAAAAGAAACCTGATAGTATTCATCGCCTTTTCCGCGCTCTGCGTCGGGTCGCTCGTCCTTATGAGCGATTTCGGAACGGCGCTTGTGTTCTTTACGGCGTATCTCGTTACGGCGTTTATGAGATCCGGAAGCTTTGCGACTGTCGCCCTGTCCGCCTCCGGGGCGGGACTTGCGGCTGTGATCGCCGTGACAGCAAGGCCTTATATAGCCGTCAGATTCTCATCATGGGGAAGAGCATGGGAGCTCTATAACGAGGGCGGATATCAGCAGGCAAGGACTATGACAGCCTGCGCGAGCGGGGGATTATTCGGCCTCGGAGCCGGAAAGGGCTGGTTTAAAACCGTGTTCGCTGCTGATACCGATATGGTCTTCGGCCTCGTTTCTGAGGAGCTTGGACTGATAACGGCGTTTTCGGCTGTGATTATGATCCTGCTGCTTGCCGTTTACGCCGCTAAGAGCATAAACGGGGAGAAGGGAGGCTTTTACGCTATCGCGGCCTGCGGTGCCGCCGCGATAATGCTCGCCCAGCTTGCCCTGAACGTCTTCGGCTCTCTCGATATCCTCCCGTTTACTGGCGTCACGTTTCCCTTCGTTTCAAACGGCGGGACAAGCCTTATCGCATCCTGGGGTTTGCTCGCCTTTATAAAGGCAGGAAGCGCGAGCGCGGACGGAAAGAGAGGCGGATGATGAGAAAGCTGAAAAGAAGAGCCGTTTCAATATTATTGATCGCGGTCTTGATTATCGCCGGGCTGGGAGTATTCTCGGCCCGCCTGTATAACGACGGAGGCGCCTGGGCGGCCTTCAAGGGAAACGGAAACGTCTATTCATCGGGGAGACTGAAGACCGGCTCGCTCCTGTCCCGTGAGGGTGAGGCTCTCCTGCACTTTACAAAGGACGGCAGCGAATACTCTGAGGACGCTGACACACGCATGTCTACCGTCCACGTTCTCGGCGATAAATACGGCAACATCTCCGGCGGGGCGGCCTCGCTCTACCGGGATGAGCTAATTTCCTACAGCTTTGTTAACGGGGTTTACACCGAAGAAGGTGAGAGCGTCAGGCTTTCTGTATCCGCAGAGCTTTCAAAGGCTGCGCTTCTGGCGCTTGACGGCAGAAACGGGGCGATAGGCGTGGTAAATTACAAAACCGGGGAGATACTGTGTATGGTATCCGCTCCGACTTTTGACCCTGAGGGCGACGGAACGGACGTTACCGACGGGGCGTATCTCAATAAATTTATTAGCTCGGGCTTTACCCCCGGCTCGGTATTCAAGCTCGTAACGCTAACAGCGGCGATTGAAACAATACCTGATCTGTATGACCGAAGCTTTCACTGCGACGGCGCCTGCGAGGTGGACGGCGTAAAAATCACCTGCACTCACGCTCACGGTGATATGAAAATCGAGGACGCCCTCGCGGAGTCCTGCAACTGCACCTTTGCAGCCCTTGCCGCCGAGCTCGGCGCGGATACGATGGCTGATTACGCGAAAAGGCTTGGGATAACGGAGAGCTTTACGATCGACGGCGCCCGCGTTTCAGCAGGGAAGTATGAAGGTGGGGGCGAGTTTCTGCCGTGGTCCGGTGTTGGACAGGGAAGAGACCTCGTAGTTCCGGCTTCTATGCTGAGACTTGTCTCAGCCGTCGCAAACGACGGCCTTGTACCTGAGTTCAGCTATAAATACGGGGGATCAGGCGCAGAGCGAAGGCTTATCCCGGAAGATACGGCGCAAAAGCTTGCGCTGATGATGAGCTATTCGGTGGCAAAGACCTACGGGAGAGAGAACTTCCTCGGACTATCTATCGCCGCGAAATCCGGTACGGCCGAGGTAGGAGGAGGCAGAGAGCCGAACGCGTGGTTTGTAGGCTTCAGCACAGACGAGAGCTTTCCCGTGGCATTTGTTGTGATGATAGAAAACGGAGGGTCAGGAACATACTCGGCGGGACGCGCAGCAAACGCCGTTCTTCAGGCGGCGAAAAACCTGTTTTAGGCCTTTTCTTGAATCCTCTTTTGATTGACTTTAGCTCTTCATTGTGATAAAATCAATTTGTATGTGCTCTTGCACGAAAAAAGATTTACGGGGGTTATTTGGGTGGAAAAACGAAAGAGACGCTTTGGCGACCGTAAAGACGGATACCTCTTGAGAGATATCGATGCGATGCATTTTATCACCGGGATAATTTATCCCAACAGATGTGATAACGAGGCCTATATCTCCGAGCGTATCGACCTTACCAATCTTAACGCATATATCGCGAAAAAAAATGAGAGCGGTGACGAGTTCAAATACACCCTGTTCCACGCGATCCTCACCGCTATAGTAAAAACCATAACGCTCCGCCCGAAGATGAACCGCTTCATCCAGAACTCCAACCTCTATATGAGAAACGAGGTCTCGGCGGCCTTTATTGTTAAAAAGCAGTTTACCGATTCTTCGGAGGAGGGACTTGCCTTTATCCATGCGAAGGATGAGGACAATATCGACTCAATCCACGAGAGCATCAGAAAGCAGGTATTCCACCTGAGAAAGAATACCTCGAGTGATTCCAAAACCCAGGACAGTATGGATATCCTCAACAAGATGCCGAGGTTTTTGTCAAAGGCTCTGGTCCATTTCATTATGTTCCTCGACAGGCACGGCTGGTGCCCGAACTTCTTGATCGAATCAGATCCATATTACTCCTCCGTCGTTATATCTAACCTCGGCTCGATAAAGCTCAAGAGCGGGTATCACCATCTAACGAACTGGGGCACTACGTCGCTGTTCTGCATAATCGGCGAGAAGGCTATGAATCCTGTTTTCAAGCCCGACGGTACATACGAGATGCGGGAGACGCTCGATCTCGGACTTACCATTGACGAGAGACTTGCGGACGGATACTATTATTCAAAGACCATCAAGCTCCTTAAAAAGCTACTTGAAGAGCCGGAGCTTCTTGATACGCCAGCAAATGAGGAGGTTAATTTCTGATGAGTGAAACAATTACCGCAAAGACGCCGTGGATCAAAAATCTCGGCGATATGCCCGCGCATCTTGAGTATTACAAGGGATCGATGTTCGGCGCCGTAGAGCTGATCGCAAAGAAATATCCGGATAACGTCGCTTTTGACTTTATGGGCGCGAGCACGACCTATAAGAAGCTGCTCCACGATATCGAGCAATGCGCCAAGGCGCTTCGCACCATCGGCGTAAGAGAGGGGGATGCGGTCACTATCGCTCTTCCGAACTGCCCTCAGGCAATTCAGTGCTTCTACGCTGTCAACAGAGTCGGCGCGATCGCCAATATGATCCACCCGCTCTCCTCGGAGAAGGAGATCGAGTTCTACTTAAACGAGTCAGGAAGCGTCACCGTTATAACCCTCGACCAGTTTTACGGAAAGATCGAGGCCATAAGGCAGAACACTAAGGTCGTCAATGTAGTCCTCGCCAGCATTAAGGATGAGCTTTCCCCGATGATAAAGGCAGGATATATGCTTACCCAGGGCCGCAAGATGGAGAAGATCCCTGAGGACGCTCCGGTTATCCGCTGGGCTGACTTCCTGAAGCTTGGCAACGCCTGTTTCTGGAACTATACCGTACAGCGCAGCGCGGAGGATCCCGCCGTTGTTCTGTATTCCGGCGGCACTACCGGCACCACGAAGGGTATAGTGCTTACTAACCTTAATTTCAACGCGCTCGCCGCTCAGATCGTCGGCGTCAACCAGATGTTCCGCCCGGGCGATAAGATGCTCGCCGCCATGCCCCTTTTCCACGGCTTCGGCCTCGGCGTCTGCATCCACTCGATGCTCGCAAACGGCGGCCGCTGCATTCTCGTTCCGAGATTTACCGCGGCGAGCTACGCAAAGCTGATCACCAAGTACCGCTGCAACTTTATCGCCGGCGTGCCCACGCTTTATGAGGCTCTTCTTCGCCTTCCCAGTATGGAGAAGGCCGACCTTAGCTGCCTCAAGGGAGTCTTCTCCGGCGGCGACAGCCTCTCCGTTGAGCTCAAGAAGAAGTTTGACAAGTTCCTCTATGATCACAAGGCCGTTATCCAGGTCAGAGAGGGCTACGGTACGACCGAGACGGTCACCGCCTGCTGCCTGACGCCTCCCCATATGGCGAAGGAGGGAAGCATCGGACTTCCGTTCCCCGATACCTATATCAAGATCGTTAAGCCCGATACCGATGAGGAGCTGCCATACGGCGAGGAGGGCGAGGTGCTTCTTGCCGGCCCCACCGTTATGAAGGAGTATCTCCACCACCCCGAGGAGACAGCCCACACCCTTCGCAAGCACGCTGACGGGCTCACCTGGGTATATACCGGAGATCTCGGAATGATGGATGCCGACGGATTTGTATTCTTCAAGGGACGAATCAAGAGAATGATTATCTCCTCCGGATATAACATCTATCCCGCCCAGCTTGAGAATATCCTCGACGGACACGAGCTCATTCAGATGAGTTGCATTATCGGAGTTCCCGACCCCTACAGGATGCAGAGAGTCAAGGCCTTCGTCACGCTGAAGCCCGGAGTTCCAGCAAATGAGGAGACCAAGAACAGCATTCTTGAGTATTGCAAAAAGTACATTGCGAAATACGCTCTTCCCAAGGATATAGAGTTCCGCGATGAGCTGCCTAAGACGCTTGTCGGCAAGGTGGCCTACAGGAAGCTCGAGGAGGAAGAGGCTGAAAAGCTTAAGCGGCAGGCAGAGTCGGAGAAATCCGCAGAATAAAAAAGGAAGAACACAGAGAGATGAATAAAGCAGATACAAGACCGAGAAGCGACGAAATGTATGAGGCAATCCTCACGCTCAAGACCCTCGAGGAGTGCAAGCAGTTTTTTGAGGACCTCTGCAGCGTGTCCGAGCTTTCAGCTATGGAGCAGCGCTTCGGCGTTGCAGTCCGCCTTGAAAAGGGTATGATCTATAACGATATTCTTGAGGAGACCGGAGCCTCGAGCGCTACCATAAGCCGAGTAAACCGCAGCCTGCGTTACGGCTCGGGTGGATACGCCGTTGTATTTGACAGAATGTGGAAGAGGGAAGAAGAGTGAGCTCGTACAGCTTCCTTGCCGAGTTTTACGATGAGCTGACCCGCGACGTGCCGTATGACAGGATCGCGGACTTCTATGAAAAAGTATGGGACAGTTACGGGGTAAAACCCGCGACTGTCCTTGACCTTGCCTGCGGAACTGGATCGATAACGCGGATACTCTCCCAGCGCGGCTATGAGCTTATTTCAACGGACGCCTCGCCCGAGATGCTGAGCGTGCTTATGGATAAGTGCGCCGGGCTTGACGGCGCCGTTCCGCCTCTCGTTCTGAATCAGAGTATGACCGAGCTCGATCTGTACGATGTCGTTTCGGCGGCAGTATGCACGCTGGACGGCATAAACTACGTTCCGGAGGATAAGCTCGACGAGGTCTTTCACCGCCTGAGGCTTTTTATTGAGCCCGGCGGTGTGCTGATATTTGATATAAACTCTCCTTATAAGCTCTTATCGCAGGACGGACAGGTTTATATAGACGAGACGGAGAACGTTTACTGCGTCTGGCGCCCCGAGCTGTCCGTTGACAGGCGAATGCTCACCTACGGAATGGATATCTTTATCCGCGACGGGGAAGAATGGCTAAGGGAGCAGGAGGAGCACACAGAGTATATCCACAGTACGGATATGCTTGCAGCTAAGCTCAGAGAAAACGGCTTTACCGAGATAAGGCTTTACGGAGATCTCAGCGAGGACAAGCCGAAGGAAGACGAACAGCGAATTTTCATTTCCGCAAGAAGAACGGAGAATTGACGAAGGAAAGATTACTAAGAGGTATCACGGCTGACGGCAGCGTAAAAA
>ONTN01000140.1 GCA_900320765.1 uncultured Eubacteriales bacterium | reverse complement strand
GACCTCATCCACCGCGCAAGCGCGGTCCCCCTTCCCCAAAGGGGAAGGCTTTTAGGGCTCAAAACACCCGCGTAAGCTCTATCGCCGCCGCGTCCTCAGAGTCGGGGACGAGGGTTAGGGCGTTATCGGTAAAGAGCGTTATCGAATATCCGACCGGATCCCCGCCCGAGGCGGGCGTCACCGTGAGCTTATTATCGACAGCCGTGTAGCTCCCCTCGGAAACGCGGGAAAAGCCGCCCGTGAGCTCGTTTATCGAGGCGGAGAGCAGGTCTGAAAGAGCCTCCTCGGTGTACTCCTCGCCGCGCTCGTCAAGATAAGCCCTCGCCGCGGAGAAGAAGGCCTCCCTTATCCTGTCCACGCTCTCGTCGGGCAGGACGTAGGTGGAGACGACGCTGCCGCTTCCCACGCCGGTAAACTCCATCGTGAGGTCTATCGTTACCCCCTCTATTTTCAGATAGGCGAACATCTCGCCGTAGCCGCCGACGGCCTTCGTCAAAGCCTCAGAAACGTCGAGCTCGGCCGTCCACCTTCCCGAAACGTCGTGAACGACGGGCTCGGGCTCCGGCTCGGGTATGGGCTCAGGCTCAGGCTTCGCGCAGGCCGTAAGGCCGGTAAGCACGGCAAGAGCGCATAATATACTTAAAAGCTTTTTCAAACCTGTCACTCCTTTCGATTTTCCTGATTATACCGCCGCCCGCCGCCCGTGTAAATATAGCCTTTAAACAAAAATATGCGCCCCACCGATAATTATGTAGCCGTATTTATCATTTTCCTGTTGAAAAAGCGGAGAATTTTTACTATAATATAATATGGAGTACGATGGAGCGCCGTCGGACCCCGTCCGTTATTAAAAACCCGTTTTACAGGGAGGAATTTGATAAATGAAAAAAGTACAGTTCACCGAAACGGTCCTGAGAGACGCCAACCAGTCTCTTATGGCCACAAGAATGAAGTTCAAGGACTTCGAGGGGATACTGCCCACCATGGACAAGGCCGGATACTACTCCGTCGAGTGCTGGGGCGGCGCCACCTTCGATTCCTGCCTCCGCTATCTCGGCGAGGATCCGTGGGAGAGGCTCCGCAAGATCCGCGAGGCTATGCCGAACACCAGGCTCCAGATGCTCCTGCGCGGCCAGAACCTCCTCGGCTACAAGCACTATCACGACGACGTGGTCGAGAAGTTCGTAGAGCTTTCGATAAAGAACGGCATCGACGTCATCCGCATCTTCGATGCTCTGAACGACTTCCGCAATATAAAGACCGCTCTCGAGGCCACAAAGAAGTACGGAACAAAGCGCACCGTAGCCTCCGGCTGCATAAGCTACACCCAGAGCCCCGTGCACACCGTTAAGAAGTACGTCGAGATGGTGAAGGAGCTCAAGGCCATGGGCTTCGACACGATCTGCTTCAAGGATATGGCCGGCACGATGAGCCCCGCCGAGGCCGAGAGCCTTATAAAGGGCGTTAAGGACGCAATCGGCGATATGCCCCTCGTCCTCCACACCCACTGCACCACCGGTATGGCCTATATGACCCTCACGAAGGCGATCGAGTGCGGCATCGACGTTATCGACACCGCCACCTCCTGCTTCTCAAACGGCACCAGCCAGGCCGCCACCGAGACCATGTTCTATGCCCTCCAGCAGTACGGCTACGAGACCGGACTTAACGAGAAGGTCATGAACGAGGTGAACGACTTCTTCAAGCCCGTAAAGCAGATGTATATAGATAACGGAACTATCAACCCCAAGAGCATGGGCACCGACTCCCAGGCTCTCGTTTACAAGGTCCCCGGCGGCATGCTCTCCAATATGATAGCGAACCTCAAGGATATGAACGCCCTCGATAAGTTCGACGAGGCGCTCGTCGAGATCCCGAACGTCCGCAAGGACCTCGGCTATCCTCCCCTCGTCACCCCGCTCTCCCAGATGGTGGGCAACCAGGCCGTGACGAACGTCCTTATCGGCGAGAGATATAAGCAGATCTCAAACGAAATAAAGAACTACTTCCGCGGCGAGTACGGAATCGCCCCCGGCGAGGTTTCCAAGGAGCTTCAGACCAAGATCCTGGGCGAGGGCGGAGAGCCCGCCGACTGCCGCGACGAGGACAAGAAGCGCACCGGCGAGGAATTTAAAAAGGCGAAGGAAGCCCTCGGCGAGCTCTGCGAGACCGAGGAGGATATGATGAGCTACATCTGCTTCCCGCAGCAGGCCGAGAAGTTCCTCAAGGAGCGCAAGGCAAAGCGCGAGAATATCGCGAAGTACACGATAGAAGAGATTTAAGGGAGGCAGGAGAATGTATAATACTCTCGCCGGACAGGTCTCCGGAACGCCGATGGAGCTCGGAGACGCTGCCCTTACCGCGCTGATGGGTTACGCGATCGTCTTTTTCGGGATCCTCCTTCTCGTTATAGTGGTCGTTATCGTAAGCAAGATAATGACCGCCGGAAAGAAGAAGGCTGCCGAGCCCGCGATCCCCGCGCCGAATCGCGAAGCCCCCGTTCAGAAGCTCGTCTCTACCGCGCCCAAGGCGCCCGGCTCCGCCGGAGAGCTCAAGCTCTACGATACCGACCCGAAGACTGCCGCCATGCTTATGGCGATAGTCGCAGATAAGATGGGCAAGCCCATCAACGAGCTCCGCTTCAAGTCTATCAGAGAGGTGAAATAAAGATGAAATATAAAGTAACTCTTAACGGAAGGACCTACGAGGTCGAGGTAGAGCACGGCGAGGCTCAGCTTCTCAGCGAGTATGAGGCTATTGCTCCTTCCGCCCCCGCAGCTCCCGCCCCCGCGGCAGCACCCGCTCCCGCCGCCCCTGCCGCCCCCGCGGCTCCCGCCGTCACCGCTGCCGGCGAGACAGTCGCCGCCCCCATGCCCGGAACGATAATCGACTTGAAGGTCAGCCAGGGCCAGGCCGTCAAGGCCGGCGACGTCCTCGCTATCCTCGAGGCTATGAAGATGGAGAACGAGGTCATGGCTCCGAAGGACGGCACCGTCGCCCAGGTCGTGACCCAGAAGGGAGCCAAGGTCGATACCGGCTCTCCGCTCGTGGTCATCGCGTAAGGGAGGAAAAATAATGGACGTTTTAAAGACCCTTGAGGGGCTTTGGCAGGATTCGGGCTTCGGCCTGTTCTTTGCCGAGGGCGGCTGGAAATTCATCGTGATGATCCTCGTCGCCTGCGTGCTCCTTTATCTCGGAATAAAAAAGAAATTCGAGCCGCTGCTGCTCGTGGGCATAGCCTTCGGCTGTCTGCTTGCTAACCTGCCCGGCGCGGGGCTTTACCACCCCGAGCTTTGGGATGAGTTTTTAACTGAGGGCAGCGAGTTTTACCACAGCTACGGTCATATAATGACGAACGGCGGACTTCTCGATATCCTCTATATCGGCGTAAAGGCCGGAGTTTATCCCTGCCTTATCTTCATCGGCGTCGGAGCTATGACCGACTTCGGACCGCTGATTGCGAATCCGAAGACCTTCTTCCTCGGCGCAGCCGCCCAGTTCGGCGTCTTCTTCGCCTTCCTCGGCGCGATCCTCCTCGGCTTCACCGGCAACCAGGCAGCCTCCATCGGCATCATCGGCGGAGCTGACGGCCCTACCGCCATCCTCACCGCCACCACCCTCGCCCCCGAGCTTTTGGGCGCTATCGCCATCGCGGCATATAGCTATATGGCGCTTATCCCGATGATCCAGCCGCCGATCATGAAGCTCCTAACCACCGAGAAGGAGAGGAGCGTTAA
>ONTN01000046.1 GCA_900320765.1 uncultured Eubacteriales bacterium | reverse complement strand
CTTCAAAACTCCTGCTGTTAACCGATATTCTTGTTGCTGTGGGTATTGGTTTGCTTATTATTTCTCAATTTACAGATCTGTATTACTATTTTGATGAATCAAATAATTACTATAGATCATCTGTATATTTCATCAGTTATATTTTCCCGTTACTGGCTATTATTATTGAGCTGATAGTCATAATTAAAAACAGGAAGAAGATATCTAAAAAGATCTGCTTTTCACTGATCCTTTTTATCGTAGGTCCGGTAATAGCTTCACTTATCCAGCTTTTTGTATACGGATTATCGATTACTTCGATTTTTGTATCTGTTCTGGCTATTGTACTGTTCTTATTTGCACTAATGGATCTTAATGAGACAGTTAGCCGTGCCAATGAAAAAGAGATACAGTATCTGAAAAACTCCCAAAAGAGTACGCAGCGTCTGTTTGAACAGACGGCTACAGCCCTTGTAAACTCGATCGATGCAAAGGATAAGTATACCCACGGACATTCTTCACGAGTGGCAGAGTATTCCAGGAAGATCGCCGAAATGCTCGGCATTCCCGTTGTGACTTACGCAAACAAGCCGGGAACATCCGGCGTTCTTAAGGCGATCAAGCTGATGGACTCTTCTGCAGACAAGTCTCTTATGGTCGGAGACCAGGTCTTTACCGATATGCTATGCGCCAATCGGTCAAAGGTGACCGGCATCCTCGTTGAGCCCATAAAATTCACATGGCCGTGGCTCAGATGGAGGTACTGGCTCGAGATACCGTTTCGCAGACCGAAGAATAGTAAATAACCGCAAAGGAGACACTTTAAATGACTGAAAACATTCCGAAAATAATCGAAAAGGTCAGGGAGAGCGAGCTTGACGCCCTCATAATCACGAGCGAGCAGAACCGCTTTTACGCGGCGGGCTTTCCTTCATCCGCCGGCGAGCTCATCGTAACGGGGAATGAGGCCGTCCTCTTTATCGACTCAAGGTATTTTGAGGAGGCCCGGGCAAGGATAAAGACAGCCCGAGTAGAGCGCCTGACTAACCGCGCTAAAAGCTTTGAGGTGATGGGCGAGTTTTTGAAGAGGTCGGGCGTAAAAAAGCTCGGCTTTGAGGAGGGAGCTCTCTCTTATGCTCAGTACAGGGTCTACGCCGATCATCTTCCGGCGGAGCTCGTGCCCGGCCAGAAGCTTATTACGGAGCTTCGCGCCGTAAAGAGCGCGGAGGAGATAGAGCTTCTGAAGAACGCGCAGGCCGTGGCCTCAAAGAGCTTTCTCGAGCTCATTCCGAAAATAAGCCGCGATATGTCGGAGCGCGACGTGGCGACGGAGCTATTCTGCCTGATGCTGAGAAACGGAGCCGACGACAAGGCGTTCGACACGATCAGCGTAAACGCGGAGCACTCCTCGAGCCCGCACGGGCACCCCGACGGGCGCAAGCTCAAAAACGGTTTTTTGACCATCGACTTCGGCGCGAGGGTCGCGGGATATAATTCGGATACCACCCGCACGCTATGCATCGGCGAGCCGACGCCGGAGATGGAAAAGGTCTACGATACTGTGCTCAAGGCTCAGCATGCAGTTATCGATGCGGCGAAGCCCGGAGTTACGGGCAAGGAGCTTGACGGCCTTGCAAGGAGGATGATAGCCGAGGCGGGCTACGACGGATATTTCAGCCATTCGCTTTCCCACGGCCTCGGAATCGACGTCCACGAGAGCCCCTATTGCTCCATGGCTTCGGCTGACGTGCTGCGCGCAGGAAACGTGATAAGCGACGAGCCGGGGATCTACATTCCGGGCAAGTTCGGAGTCAGGATAGAGGACTGCATCTGTATAACTGAGAACGGAAACGAAAACCTCTGCGATCTTCCGAAGGGGCTTACCGTGATCCTTGCCTGAAAAGCAAAGTTTTTCGGATATTTCCAATATTTTTCTTGCAAATATCTGCAATATGCGTTAAAATAAACCGTAACTTATGAAATAACTCTCAGGAGGACAGTATATGGCAACCATTACCGCCGGTGATTTCAGAAACGGCAAGACCTTTGAGTACGAGGGCAAGCCCGTCGTAGTCGTTGAATTCCAGCACGTTAAGCCCGGAAAGGGAGCGGCCTTCGTCCGCACCAAGATGAAGAACCTCATCACCGGAGCTGTGACCGAGACTTCCTTTAACCCCACCGCTAAGTTTGAGGAAGCGTTTGTTGAGCGCAAGGACGCCGAGTATTCCTATAACGACGGCGACCTCTACTATTTCATGGACCCCGAGACTTACGAGATGGAGCCCGTAAACAAGGCCGACCTCTCCGATAACTTCAAGTTCGTCAAGGAGAACATGGTCTGCACCATCCAGTCCTACAAGGGCAAGGTGTTCGCGGTCGATCCCCCCAACTTCGTTGAGCTTGAGGTCACCGAGACCGATCCCGGCTTCGCCGGCAACACCGCCACCAACACCCTTAAGCCTGCCACCCTCGAGACCGGCGCTGAGGTCAAAGTGCCCCTCTTCATCAATCCCGGCGAGCGCATCAAGATCGATACCCGCACCGGCGAGTATCTTGAGCGCGCCAAGGGCTGAGATAACTATTCTTTTGGGAGGTAATCGAAATGACCGCATCTGAGAAGGTAGCCTACATCAAGGGACTTATTGAGGGCATGGAGCTCGACACCGAGAAGGGACAGGGCAAGCTGCTCGCAGCCATCGCCGACGTGCTCGAGGACCTCGCTCTCGGCCTTGACGATGTTGAGAACTACGTCGATGAGCTCGAAGCCGGACTTGACGCCGTTTCCGACGATCTCGAGGAGGTCGAGGAGTACGTTTACGACGACTACGACGATGACGACGATTACGATGAGGATGAGGACGACGACGATGAGGACGACGGATACGATTATTCCGTGGTCTGCCCCGCCTGCGGTGAGGAGTTCCTTCTTGAGAACGAGGATCTTGACGCCGGCGTGATCGAGTGCCCCGAGTGCGGCGAGACTCTTGAGCTCGACCTCTCCGCTGAGGACGAGGAAGAGGAAGCTGAGTAAATTTAATGTAAACGCTTGAACGGGCGGGCATAGTTTGCCCGCCCGTTTTCATTTTCCGGAGAAACAATATGACTGACATTTCCGTACAGAATATAAGGCACGGCTTCGAGGTAGGCGAAAACGTGCTTGACGGCCTCTCCTTTGAGATATTCGAGGGGGAGCACGTCGGCATACTCGGACGAAACGGAGCGGGAAAGACAACCCTCTTCCGCATCATCACCGGCGAGATAACGCCGGATGAGGGCGGAGTGATAATACCGAAGAATAAAAGGGTCGGCGTACTCAGCCAGATCCCAAACTACGCGGAGAATATGACGGCGGAGGACGTGCTTAAAACGGCGCACGAGCGCGTTTTCGCGATCGGCAGGGAGATGCGAGAGCTCGAGGAAAAAATGTCCTCTGGCGACGTCTCAGAGCCCACGATGAAGAGATATGACTTTCTCTCGCACGAATTTGACCGCCTCGGCGGCTATGAGCTTGAAAGGCTGCGCGATACTGTTGCGAACGGCCTCGGGATACCGAGGGCGCAGAGAGACCAGCTTTTTTCCGAGCTATCCGGCGGTGAGAGAACTCGAATGAATCTCGCCCGCCTTATACTTGAGAATACCGATATCCTGCTTTTGGACGAGCCGACGAACCATCTCGATATGAGCGCAGTCGCATGGCTTGAAAACTATATCTCCCATTTTCGCGGCACCGTTCTCGCAATTTCGCACGACCGCTGGTTCCTTGACAGGGCTGTATCGCGAATAATAGAGATCACGGGCGGCAGGGCGGAATTCTATCCCGGCAGCTATTCATTTTACGTTGAGGAGAAGCGCCGCCGATATCAGGAGAAGCTCAAGCAGTATGAAAAGGAACAGTCGAAGATAGCGCAGCTCCGCAAGGCTGCCGACGATCTGCACCTCTGGGCGTTTATGGGCAACGACAAGCTCCACAAGCGGGCTTTCTCCATTGAAAAGCGGATAGAGAAGATGGAGACGGTGGATAAGCCGCAGACAGAGGAGAGAATGAAGGCCCGCTTTTCCGAGACCGAGTTCCGTGCCGACGAGGTACTTCTCGTTAAAAACGCTGCAAAGTCCTTCGGAGACAGGAAACTCTTTTCGGGCGTCGACCTTCTGATGCGCGGCGGCGAACGCGTCGCCCTCATTGGCGATAACGGAACGGGCAAATCCACGTTTATTAAGCTTATTATGAATGAGGAGAGCCCGGACGAGGGGCTTATCCGCCTCGGCCCCGCGGTCAAAACTGCCTACCTTCCGCAGATTGTAAGCTTTCAGGATGAAAACCTGACCGTCCTTGAGACGATGATGTACGAGGCAAAGCTCCAGATGGGCGACGCAAGGGACAGGCTCGGCGCCTATATGTTCCGCGGCGACGACGTTTTTACGAAGGTGTCCCAGCTCTCGGGCGGAGAGAAATCGAGGCTCAAGCTCGCCATAATAATGCGCTCTAATCTCAACCTGCTTATCCTCGACGAGCCGACGAACCACCTCGATATCGCGATGAGGGAGTGGGTGGAGGACGCGCTCTCGGATTACGGCGAGGCTCTCTTATTTGTCTCGCACGACAGATACTTTATATCCAAATTCGCCACCCGGATCTGGGAGCTGAGGGACGGGAAGCTCTTCGACTATAAGTGCGGCTACGAGCGATATCTTGAGATGAAGGAGAGAGAGGCCTCTCCCGCGCTGAAGAAGGCGAAGGAGGAGCCCGCTCCGAAGCCGCAGAAGGAGAAGCGGACCTCGCAGTACACGAAGGAGAAGCAGCTTGCGAGGCTTGAGCGCGAGATAGCCGATATCGAGAAAAAGCTCGATGAAAACGAGAAGGCTCAGGAGGAGCACGCCTCGGACTATGAAAAGCTCATCGAGCTCGGCATAGAGTGGGACGCACTCCACGCCCAGCTGTCGGAGAAGTATATGGAATGGGAGGAGTTGGCGGATTGAGAAAATACCTTGGATATATTCTGACCGCCCTCATATCCGGCACGATCGGAATCGCCTTTATCGGAATACGAATGGGCTATAATTTCATCGGCTATACGTTTCTCGGAATAGCCGCTGCGTCGATCTTCTTTATGCTTATGAAGATGCTCTCCAAAAAGCATGAGAAGGCTGCGAGGATATTAAACAGAATCGCGGTCTACGCCATTATACTTTTCGCCTTCGCCCTTACCGTTACAATAGCAATGATAGCCTCGGAGGCCGATACCGGGGATAATTCCGGGGCAGATTACGCGATAGTCCTCGGCGCGGGAGTGAGGGGCAATACCCCGTCAGCCTCTCTGTACGCGCGTATGAAGGCGGCACTCCAGTACGCGAACGAAAACCCGGAAACCGTTCTGATACTGTCCGGCGGGCAGGGCAGAGGCGAGAACGTGAGCGAGGCAAGATGTATGTACGACTGGCTCAAGTCAAGGGGCGTTTCTGAAGAGAGACTTATCATGGAGGACAAGTCGACCAGCACGAGGGAAAATCTTGAATTTTCCCGCGCAATTATCCTCGAGCGCGAGCCGGATTTTTCGGGAAAGATCTGCGTCGTGAGCGAGGGCTACCACCTCGCACGGGGAAAGCTCTACGCGAGGCAGGCGGGCTTTGAAAAGGTGACGGGAGCCGCGGGATTTAACGGATACCCAGTGCTCACCGGAAACTACTATATTCGCGAGGCTTTCGCGATGTGGTACTATCTCGTGTTCAGAAAATAAAAAAAGCACAAGGCTTCTCAAATCAGAAACCTTGTGCATTTATTTTGTATGGATCAAAGAGCAGCCTTCGCGATCTCGGTGAGCTGAGTGAAGGCCTCGGGAGAATGGATAGCCATCTCGGAGAGCATCTTCCGGTTCATATCGACGCCGGCGAGCTTGAGGCCGTGCATAAAGGTGGAATAGTTCATGCCGTTAGCCTTGCAGCCTGCGGAGATACGGGTGATCCAAAGCTTGCGGAAGTCGCGCTTCTTCGCCTTGCGGCCGACGTAAGCATAGGTGAGGCTCTTCATAACGGCCTGGTTAGCCATCTTGTAATGCTTCGACTTGGCTCCCCAATAGCCCTTAGCGAGCTTAAGAGTCTTGTTTCTTCTCTTGCGCGTCATCATCGCGCCCTTAATTCTTGCCATTTTAAGAGTCCTCCTTATTTATACAGAATCATACGCTTGATCGCCGACTCGTTGGTCTTATCGGCATAGGCACCCTTGCGGAGGCCTCTCTTGCGCTTGGGAGTTTTTCCGTGTCCGTTAAGAAGGTGGCTCTTGAAAGCGTGTGCGCGCTTTACTTTGCCGGTCTTGGTGAGATTGAATCTCTTCTTTGCCCCGCTGTGGGTCTTGATCTTAGGCATCTTTAGTTCTCCTTCCGAAAATTTAATTGCCGCATAGCGGCCTTGGTGTACTTAGCTGTCCTGTTACTTAGAGGATTTGGGGGAGAGGAATATGCTCATATTCCTGCCCTCGAGCTTTGGAGCCTTGTCCATGGACGCAAATTCCGCGCAGCCATCGGCAAACCTGTTCAAAAGCTCCTCACCGATCGAGGTGTGAGCCATCTCGCGGCCGCGGAACCTGATGGTTACCTTGAGCCTGTCTCCGTCCTGAAGGAACTTTGAGCCGTTGCGCAGCTTGGTATTGAAGTCGTTATCGCCGATGCCAGGGGACATTCTGATCTCCTTGACCTCGATGATACGCTGATTCTTCTTTGCCTCGCGCTCGCGCTTTGCCTGCTCGAAGCGGTATTTGCCGTAATCCATAAGGCGGCAGACCGGGGGTACTGCGTTCGGAGAGATCTTAACGAGGTCAAGCCCTTTTTCAGTGGCTATCTCAAGCGCGGCCACCGCGCTCATAATGCCGAGCTGGGTCCCGTCGTCTCCAATGAGGCGAACTTCATTATCAAGGATCTCCTCATTTAATTCATGGTCCAAAGTAGCGATCGTAAAACACCTCCAAGAATAAATAAAAGCCAAAAAAATGGCGCAGACACCGGAAGGTATCCACGCACCGCAATAAGGCCGCAAGCGGGCCTTTTAATCAGTGTTGACCGCTGCGCGACCATTCGGCAGGGTGAGGAAAGCCTTCCTTCTTCTTTGTACCGAATTAATATAACAGACGCCGCGCCTTTTGTCAAGGATTATTTTATTATTTGAAAATATTTCAAGCTAAGACAACAAGGGGACGGCCATTTTATGTTCGTCGTGTTTTATGATAGAACGGTCACTCGTGCGGTACCTCATAAAGATACCAGCTATCTACAATTTTCTGTACGATAAGAAAACCGTCCGGTTCACCGACTCGGACACCAGTAGCACCCAATCTAAAGCCAAAATTACAAGACTCTCCATTTGCCTTTTCATAATATATGCTGCCGCATAGTCTTACAAAGTCCAAGTCTTGCAGTATTGAATTAATTTCGCTTATTTCATCATCATTTGCTTTTCGCCCTTCAATGTTGTAAATGTCATAAAATTCACTTTCTGTATCATAATTAATTAGAAGCTGTACAAATTCCCAATCTTTGCTGTTAAAGTAGTCAAATAAACGCTCAAAGTCCGCCCGATTTTCTAAAAAATAGCTTTTTATTTTGTTCCAGCTTACTTGCTCAGGTTTTACCCGATCCTCTAACTCAATCTCTATTTCTTTAGATTCTTGGATATTATCAGTTGTACTGTTTTCCGAACAGCCCGAGGACAAGAGCAAAAATGCTAATATAATTGTAAGTAAAACAACTCTACTTTTCAAGTAAGCTTACCCCCCAGTATTCTAATTGTCTCAGATAATTCCTATTTTTTGCAGCACAAAAGTGCCGTCCACTTGTGTTTTTACAAAAAGAATGGACCTAAAGTGGAAGCTACTACCAAACCAAACACAACTTTGTTTATTATTAAGTTCGTTTTTTCCTTACCGGTTAGTATTCGAATAAACATCGGCCATGTTGACAAATTTGATAATGCCAAAAGGATAGATGATAATAATGCCGGTATTTTTACTACGGTATGAAGGAATAGCACGATGAGCATATAAAGTACTGTAATGCATGACGCAATGCCCGAATGATTGAATAAATAAGTACTGTACTCTTCTAAAAAATCAAGCAGTTTCACAAGTATGTTCATATTATTCTCCGCATGATACTGTATCGAAATCAGACACAAGGGGGCGCTTTATCCATATATCTCGTATACAGTATACCCGTTCCGCCGTGGGCGGTCAAGGATGAAACTGACCTCACGCTTGCAAATAATCCGACTTATGATATAATATCCGCACAGCGGCTATTATATATAAACTTATAGCCGCTGTGCTCCCGCCCTTTAGGCGGAACCGCAAAGCATGGCACTTTATATCATCTCCGCTAACGCGGATATGATATAATTACGGTATTAATTTCACAGGAGAAAAGACATGAAAAAGAACTATAACGGAAAGCCGCTCGGCGTTTTCCTGTCTTACTTTAAGCCGCATATGAAGCTTTTCGTAATTGATATGCTTTGTGCGTTCGCGGTCAGTATTATCGACCTTATATTCCCGATAATATCGCGCAGGAGCATGCAGAGCTACCTGCCGGATAAGCTTTTTTCGGCCTTCTTTATCGTGATTGCCGTCCTGCTAGCGGCCTATCTTCTCAAGGCTGTGTTTTACTATATCATCACCGTTTTGGGTCACTATATGGGCGTGCTCGTCGAGGCCGATATGCGGCGCGACGTATTCACGCATATCGAGAGCCTCAGCTTCTCGTTCTTCGACCAAAACCGCACCGGAGTGCTGATGAGCAGGGTGACGAACGACCTTTTCGATATTACCGAGCTTGCTCACCACGGGCCGGAGAACATCATCATCTGCTCTCTTACGCTCGTCGGCTCCCTCGTCGTTATGTTCTTTATCCGCTGGGAGCTTGCCCTCGTCATAACCGTGGCTCTGCCGCTTCTCATCATCT
>ONTN01000161.1 GCA_900320765.1 uncultured Eubacteriales bacterium | reverse complement strand
TATGAGGACGCGAATATCGGCCTCGTCGCCGGTGACAGCTACGCTGACCTTCGCATCGCCTCCGACTTCGTGACCTATGAGCGCGTGCAGGAGGATGATGCGAACCTTGCGGGCGACCTCTCCGGCTACGTAAACGATCACACCGCGACCGACGGTTACGGCAAGATCACCATCGACCCGGGCATCACGAATATCAATGCAGACGCGAAGAACTACGACCTTATAACCCTCACGGACGGCGTGCTCGATATTTACCAGAAGAACATCACCGTAACCGTAAAGGATCTCACCGTTCTCACCGGCACTGAGCTTACGGACGAGAGCTACTCAGTTGAGGTCGACCGCGTGCTCACCGAGAGACCGATGAGCGATACCATCGCCGACCTCGGACTTACCTTCACGCCTGTAGGCACCGCCGGAACCGATCCCTGCCTTGATCTTGCCGATATCGAGGTTACGCTCAAGGTGGGAACCGCCGACGATCCTCAGAATTACTTCCGCGTAAACGATACACAGACCGGCGTTCTCCACGTCACCGACAAGGCGGCGACCGCCAACATTACCGCCGATAAGGACAGCGTGACGGTTGAGACCAGATCTGACGTCATCAAGAACGAGTACGTTCAGCTTTACGTTATCAACGCTTCCGGCGAATACGAGGCTGTCGAGGGCAAGTTCATCGTCAATCCCGAGACCGTCACCGACGCCGACGAAAACGGCTACTCCGACGTCCGCGTGGACACCGGTACCGCGATCTACGACGCTGACGGCAACCCGACCGGCGAGACCGTTCTCGCGACCGAGGACTTCTTCGTGAAGGTGGCCGAGGTCGAGGAGACCAAGAACGACTTCGTGAACGTCGGCGATATCGAGTACACCGTTCTCGATGCGAACGGCAACGTAGTTGCGAGAGGAGTCCTTGAGGCGGATCCCGCCAACCCCGGCCGCTACGAGGACGATCCCTACGATACCATCGAGGGCGGTCTTACCGAGCTTCCGAAGGGCACCTACACGATAGTTCTCAACCCGCTTGGCGGAGTTTACGCCCTCGTTCCCACGGAGAAGACCTTCACCGTCGGCTCCACTCCGACTCCGACTCCCGGCCCGGATCCTGATCCGACTCCCACATCTCCGACGCCCACTCTCATAAAGGACGACCACTTCGCCTATATGGTCGGCAGCGGCGGAGCCTTCCGTCCCACCGATAACCTTACCCGCGCGGAAGCCGCTCAGGTGCTCTACAACCTGCTTACGGATAAGACGATGGGCGACAGAGACGTCACCTTCAGCGACGTCACTGAGGAGAGATGGTTCTACACCGCGGTCATGACCCTCGCTTCCCACGGCATCATCAGGGGCTATTCCGACGGTACCTTCCGTCCGAATGCCTACATCACGAGAGCCGAGTTCGCGACCCTCTGCAGCAGGTTCGATGACCTGACCGACGGCGATATGACCTTCAGCGACGTTCCCGAAACGCACTGGGCATATAAGTACATCGTATCCGCCGCCTCCAAGGGCTGGATCACCGGCTATTCCGACGGCACCTTCCGCCCGGATAACAACATTCTCCGCGGCGAGGTCGTAGCCCTCCTCAACAGAGTCCTTGAGAGATACCCGGATAAGGAGTTCATCGACGCTCACGAGGCTGAGCTCAGATCCTTCTCCGACGTGTCCAAGAGCTATTGGAACTACTACGGCATCATGGAAGCCGCCAACGGCCACAACTACACCAAGGAAGACAAAGAGGAGACCTGGATCTCACTCAAGTAAGTCATCCCAACGAACAAAGCCCCGCCGATTTCGGCGGGGCTTTTCCTGTGCAAAAAAGGCGGCTGACCGACCGATCAGCCGCTTTTTCTGCGGTTATTTTAAGTTTTTCAGTATTCTCAAAGCTTCGAGATATCCATCAAAGCCCTTGCCCTTCACCGTGGCAACGCAGGCTTGGCGGATATAGCTTATTTTGCGGAATTCATCGCGCAGGTCGGGGTCCGATATATGCACCTCCACCGTCGGGATGCCGACGGCCTTGACGGCGTCGAGCAGGGCGACGCTGGTGTGAGTGTAGGCTGCTGGATTTATCACTATCCCGTCCGCTGTTCCGTAGGCTCCCTGTATCGCGTCTACTATTGCGCCCTCGTGATTGGACTGAAAGAAGCTGACATCTATCCCGAGCCTTTCCGCCTCCGCGCTGATAAGCTCCACAAGGTCGGAATAGGTCGCTCTGCCGTAGATCTCCGGCTCCCTTATCCCGAGCATATTTAAGTTGGGCCCGTTAATAACGAGTATTTTCACAAAAATCCCTCCAGACTCTCTCGGCGGTCAGAGCGTTGTCGGCCTTTTTCTCAGCCGCCTCAATAAGCGAATCGCGGAAAGCCTCGTACATCGGCTTTCTAATCTCGTACATCTTTTTTACCGTCTCCATATCCTTGGAAAGCGGCCTGTTTTTAACGGAAAGTGAGGAGATATCGCGATATAGCTGGATTATCCTGCCGTTCTGGTGCAGAAGGGGGTAGTTGCGCTCTTGAGTTACCGCACCGCCGCCGCAGACTATAATCGCGCCGGAGAGCTTGCCGACCTCGGCAATAACCTCCGTCTCGAGCCTGCGAAGCTCCGCCTCGCCGCTTTCGGCAATGAGCTGCGGGATGGATACTCCCGCTTTTTTCTCAATAAGCTCGTCCGTATCGTAAAGCGTGCGGCCCGAGAGCCTTTGAAGATTTTTACCCGCCGTCGTCTTTCCGGTGCCTGGCATACCGACGAGAACGAGATTTTGCGTAGTCCTGAATATCTCGCATGCTATGCGCTCTATCTCGCAGTCGGAAATCTCAATGCCGAAGAACAGCTCCTCGGCGCGCTTTGCCTGAGCTACGAGCATACCGAGCCCGCCGACGTGTGGTATTCCGAGCCTTTCGGCCTCCATAAGAAGACCGGTGCGGGCGGGGTTATATACAACGTCGGCAACGCCGACAAGGCGTTTAAAGGGGGAGAGACTGAGCGGAGAGGCGGGACAGCCCGGGAACATTCCGACGGGGGTCGTGTTGACTATTAATTCCGCGTCGTAGTGCTTCTCAAGGTTAGCGTAATTATCCGGGCCGGAGCGGGATATTGTGACGATTTCGCGGGCGCCGAGTCTTTTGAGCGCCGCCTTCGCTGTGAGCGAGGCGCCGCCGGAGCCGAGGACGAGGGCCTTTTTTCCGGCGGGGTTAATACCGGAGGAGGCGAGCATATACTCAAACCCGTAAATATCCGTGTTATACGCCTTGAGCCTGCCGCCGTCGTTCAGGTGA
>ONTN01000027.1 GCA_900320765.1 uncultured Eubacteriales bacterium | reverse complement strand
CCCAGAAGGGTGTAGATCTCGGTGGTCGCCGTCTCATTAAAAAAAACATCGTTGGCCTTGATTCCCGGGAACTCCTTCGTTATATGAAGCATCTCGATAACATACTCGGGAGAACTGTCCATAAGCCTTCACCTGCTTTCCCTTTTATTTGGTCTTATTATACAAGAAAGCGCAGAATAATGCAATAAATTATAGTGAAAAAAGGCATAATAAAACCGCCCTCCCGGCTGGGAGGACGGTTCGGTAAACGGGATTTTATTTGGACTTCTTTCCGGCTTTCTTTCCGGTTGCGGGCTCTGCCTCGGGCTCCTTGTTCTTCAGCATAACGTTCGTGAGTATGCCGAGGATAAGGGCGCAGGCGACCTCGGTGATCGTGACCTTGCCGAAGGAGACGGACATACCGCCGACGCCGGCAATGAGGATAACGGAGACAACGAAGAGGTTCTTGTTGTCGTTGAGGTCGACCTTCTGGATCATCTTAAGGCCCGAGACGGCGATGAAGCCGTAGAGAGCGATGCAGACGCCGCCCATAACGCAGCTGGGGATGGTGGCGAGGAAGGTGGCGAAGGGTCCGAAGAAGCTTATTACTATCGCCATAATGGCGGTGTAGAGAATGGTGACGACGGAGGCGTTGCCGCTGATGGCTACGCAGCCGACGCTCTCACCGTAGGTGGTGTTGGGGCAGCCGCCGAAGATAGCGCCGGCGAAGGAGCCGATGCCGTCGCCGAGAAGGGTCCTGTCAAGTCCGGGATCCTTGAGGAGGTCCTGACCGATGATGCTGGAGAGATTCTTGTGGTCGGCGATATGCTCCGCGAATACGACGAAGGCGACGGGGACGTAGGCGACGGCGACGGTGGCTATATAGCTGCCGGTGAGGCCGTCGAAGCCCTTGAAGGCCTGAAGGAAGGTGAAATCTGGCACCCAGGTCATATTGGCGAAGAGACCGAAGTTGACGATCTGAAGAGCGGGATTCTCGGTGGCGTTGCCGATAACGGTGAAGACGGTGGCGACGATGTAACCGGCAAGGATGCCGATGATGAAGGGAATCATCTTAAGGAATTTCTTGCCGAAAACGGAGCAGAGCATGGTGGCGGCAAGAGTTACGAGGCCGCAGATCATGCAGACATAGGTGCTGGCGCCGTTCGCAACTGCGCCGGTGGTACCCATGAGATCGCCTACTGCGTTGCCGGAGAGGGAGAGTCCGATGATGGCGACCGTGGGTCCGATAACGACGGCGGGCATGAGCTTATCGATCCAGCGGGTTCCGACAGCCTTTACGACGAGAGCGATTACAACGTACACAAGACCGGCGAAGAGAGCGCCGAAAATGAGACCGAGGTAGCCGACCTGAGCGGAAGCCGCGCCGGCGAAGGCCGCGAACATTGAGCCGAGGAAGGCGAAGGAGGAGCCGAGGAAGACCGGGCTCTTGAACTTGGTGAAAATGAGATAAACGAGAGTTCCGACGCCGGCGCCGAAGAGAGCGGCGGTCTGGCTCATTCCGTTTCCGACAATGGCCGGAACGGCGATGGTGGCGGCCATGATGGCCAGAAGCTGCTGCAGGGCGAAGACGATCGTCTGTCCTACCGGGGGCTTATCCTTGATGCCGTACGTGAGATTCATGTTCTTATCCTCCGTAAATTATTTTTTCTTACTTTTCATATATAGAAACGCTCGTCTCGCCGTCTGTCTCGGTGAGCTTTACGCTTACTATCTCGCTTAAGCTGGTGGGGATATTTTTGCCGACGTATGTCGCACGGATGGGAAGCTCGGAATGCCCCCTGTCGATAAGGCAGAAAAGCTGGATCCGGGCAGGCCTGCCGAGATCTGTCACGGCGTCCATCGCCGCCCTCGCCGTCCTGCAGGTGAAGATTACGTCGTCCACGAGGACTACCGTCTTCCCCGTAACGTCGAAGGGGACCGAGGTGTCGCTCACTATCGGAGAATCGGCAATGTTTGAAAGATCGTCGCGGTAGAGGCTTATATCGAGCTTTCCGACCGGAATATCTACGCCCTCGATGCGGCTTATGTTTTCGGCTATCCTCCCGGCAAGGGGTATCCCCCTCGTCTTGATCCCGATGAGGCAGAGACCGTCCGTCCCGTCGTTTTTCTCGATTATCTGGTGAGCTATGCGGATCAGAGTCCGCTCGACCGCGGCCTCGTCCATTATCTGAGCCTTGAATTTCATTCCTGCCCTCCGCAAAAGAAAAAGCGCCCCGTCCTAAAGACGCGGCGCAGCAATGCCAAAGAACCGATAATGACATCTTGCCGGTCGCTCTGTACCGCCTTAAAGATTTTTCCGTCGGTAAATATACCACCGCAAAACGCGCGGTGTCAACAATTTGTTCACAATTTCGACATTTTCGTCAGTATGGATAAGGTAAAGGGAATTATGTAATCCGATTTTGGCGAAGCCTATATTCCTTATTAAATCGCTTGCATTTTCGGGGAAAATGTATTATAAATGGTGTACCTTCTTTAATACACTAAATAATTGCTTTACGAAAGGGATGAACAGGATGAAGGAAGTATTCGCTACGAAATCTCAGTTTGAGGAGATTGCGCGAAAGTACGGCACCCCCGTGCATATTTACGATGAGAAAGGAATAAGGGAGAACGCCCGAAAGCTTTACGACGCCTTCTCCTGGAACAAGGGCTTTAAGGAATATTTCGCCGTCAAGGCGACGCCGACCCCCGGCATACTGAAGATACTGCACGAGGAGGGCTGCGGAGCCGACTGCTCCAGCCTTACCGAGCTTATGCTCTCCGAAAAATGCGGCCTCTCCGGCTCGGAGATAATGTTCTCCTCGAACGAGACGCCCGTCGCCGATATGCAGAAGGCCTACGAGCTCGGAGCGTATATCAACCTTGACGACTATACCCACGTTGAGTTTTTGAAGCGTGTCGCCGGAGTTCCGGAGACCGTCTGCTGCCGCTATAACCCGGGAGGAGTTTTCTCCGTCGCCAACCAGATAATGGATAACCCGCGCGACGCGAAGTACGGAATGACGAAGGGTCAGATTAAAAGCGCCTACCGCGACCTTATGGCGGCGGGAGCTAAGCACTTCGGCATCCACGCCTTCCTTGTGTCGAACGCGACCTTCAACGAGTATTACCCGATGATGGCGAAGAAGCTCTTCAAGCTCGCCGTTGAGCTGAACCGCGATACGGGAGCGCACATTGCCTTCATAAACCTCTCCGGCGGAATCGGCGTGCCCTACTACCCCGACCAGCTCGGCCCCGATATCTACGTTATCGCAGAGGGCGTCCGCAAGGCTTACGAGGAGATCCTCGTTCCCGCAGGAATGGACGACGTTAAGATATTTACCGAGCTCGGCAGATATATGCTCGCGCCCTACGGCTGCCTTCTGACGAAGGCCGTCCATGAGAAGCATATTTATAAGGAGTACATCGGCGTCGACGCCTGCGCCTGCGATCTTATGCGTCCCGCGATGTACGGAGCCTATCACCACATAACCGTCCTCGGCAAGGAGAATATGCCTGAGGATCACCTCTACGACGTCGTCGGCTCGCTCTGCGAGAATAACGATAAGTTCGCGATAGACAGGGAACTGCCCGAGATAGACGTCGGCGACCTCCTCGTTATCCACGACACGGGAGCGCACGGCCACGCGATGGGCTATAACTACAACGGGAAGCTGAGAAGCCCCGAGGTCCTCCTCTGCGAGGACGGCTCGACGAAGCTCCTCCGCCGCCGCGAGACGCCGGACGACTACTTCGCGACGATGGTATTTTGAAAGGGATAAAACGAAAGACCGGGGCGGTTTTGCCGCCTCGGTCTTGTTTTTGCAAAAAGCCAGGGGACGAAGTTGGGCTTGCTCAAGCCCTTAGCCTTCCCCTTGGGGGATGCCGCTTGGTTTACGAAAGCCCTTAGCCTTCCCCTTGGGGGAAGGGGGACCGCGTTAGCGGTGGATGAGGTTTTACGTTCATCGCACCTGTTTGGAAAATCGGTACAACCTCATCAGTCAGCTTCGCTGACAGCTTCCCCGAAGGGGAAGCCTTTTTATTTCCGTTGAGAGAGATAGGTATCGCTTTCTAAAATGTACTTTCTCGACTTAAGACATCCGATAATCGGCTCTCTTTTGACCGGATAGAGGATATCCCACCCGGACGCCTCAAATTCCAGCGTGTCCTCGCGCAGTTCTTCTGAAGAGTATTCTTTCCGTTCCGAAACATAGAAAACGAACGTGTTATGCCCGGTTTCAAATTCGTAGGTCAGGTTTAGCTCCGAGAAGGGATCGCAATTTGTGATATTGCAGTATTTACCGTTGTCCGCGCCCTCGCTGTCAAACAAAATATGCCAGTCAAAGCCGGTCACTTTTTCATGTTCGCAAAGAATGTACCGTTTCCCGTTCAGACTGCCCCTGCCAACCGCCTCTTTAAGCGTAGGCTGAGAGGGGAAAAACTCAATGACCGCCTCGGCGGCAATAAGGAGCGCGAGCACGCATATCAGAATGACGATAACGACCCTTTTGCGGGTTTTCATGGGTTTAGTGCTCCTTTCAACTGTGGTCAGCCAAACAATTCTGCAATAGCTTATTGATTCAGACACTCGCCCTTAGCCTTCCCCTTTGGGGAAGGGGGACTGCGTTAGCGGTGGATGAGGTTTTACGTCCATCGCACCTGTTTGGAAATTCGGTACGACCTCATCAGTCAGCTTCGCTGACAGCTTCCCCGAAGGGGAAGCCTTTTGGCGGGTGCTATTCTATGCTTATCTGGCTCTCCTGCTCGGCGACCTTTTGGCGCCAGCAGCGGTGGCACATGGCTACGTAGCTGTCGTTCCCGCCGATCAGGACCTGGGCGCCCTTAGTTACCACGCGGCCGTTCCCGTCAATTCTCGCGTTCACCGTCGCCTTTCTGCCGCAGGAGCAGACGGTCTTTATCTCCTGTATCGAGTCGGCGAGCTCCATGAGCCTCATTGCGCCGGGGAAGAATTTTGTTAAAAAGTCTGTTCTGAGCCCGAAGCAGAGAACGGGGATATCCTCAAAGTCCACTATCCAGCGCAGCTCGTCGATCTGCTCCGGGGTGAAAAACTGAGCCTCGTCGGCAATTATAACGTCGGTGCGCCCCGTTGAGCGGTAGAGCTCAACGATGCTGTCGCCCGGGCAGATAACTGACGCCCTGCGGGAGAGGCCTATGCGGCTTTGTATAACGTCCGCTCCGTCCCTGTCGTCTGTCGAGGGCTTAATGAGCCATACGGTCATGCCCCGCTCCTCGTAGTTAAACTGGGTGATGAGAGCCTGAGCCGATTTTGACGAGCCCATCGCCCCGTATTTAAAATATAGCTTAGCCATTTTTATTTCTCCCGAGATACCCGCGTATCCTCTCAAGCACCATCTCGAGGGCGACGGTATTGCGTCCTCCCTCGGGGATTATTATGTCCGCCCTGCGCTTCGAGGGCTCTACGAACTCCTCGTGCATGGGTTTAACCGTGGTGAGATACTGGTCAATGACGCTGTCGAGCGTCCTGCCGCGCTTTTTGACGTCGCGCACTATGCGGCGGAGAATCCTGACGTCGGCGTCTGTATCGACGTAGATTTTTATATCGAGCTCACGGCAGAGCTCGGGCTCTGCGTAAATGAGTATGCCCTCCACGAGGAGGACACGGGCGGGATTTATCCTCTCGGTCTCCTGCGAGCGGTTGTGCACGGTGTAGTCGTAGACCGGGGCGTCGACTGGCTTTCCCGCCTTGAGAGCGCGCAGGTGCTCAAGAAGCAGCGGGGTATCGAAGGAGTCGGGGTGGTCGTAGTTTAGCTTGCATCTCTCCTCATATGTCATATCGTCGTGCGCCTTATAGTAACTGTCATGGTGTATCACCGAGACGTCGGAGCCGAATTCCGCAATTATCTTTTTCGTTATCGTGGTCTTGCCGCTGCCCGTTCCGCCGGCTATCCCTATTGTAAGAGTCTCCATCCCGAGCCCGCCTTTCTCTTTTTTATCATTGTACCACAGCGAGCGGTTCTCTGCAAAGTCTATTTTCCGAAATTGACTTTTCCCGCTTTTATTATATAATTAAGGTATAAACAAAAAAGGAGGCTGATGCTATGTCCATCCCCACCCCTCATAATACTGCCAAATACGGCGAGATCGCGAAGACAGTGCTTATGCCCGGCGATCCGCTGCGCTCGAAATTCATCGCGGAAAACTTTCTTGCTGACCCGGTTCTCGTAAACAACGTGCGCGGAGTACAGGGCTACACAGGCACGTGGAAGGGCGTCCCTGTAACGGTGATGGCCTCCGGTATGGGCATTCCCGCCATCGGAATATACAGCTGGGAGCTCTATACGGAGTACGGAGTGGAGAACATCATCCGCGTCGGCTCGGCGGGAGCAATTCAGGACGATATCCACGCGATGGACATCGTTATCGCCCAGGGCGCCTGCACCGACTCGAACTTCGCCCACCAGTTTGGGCTTCCCGGCACCTTCGCCCCGATAGCAGACTACGAGCTGATGAAAACGGCGATTGACTGCGCGGAGAAGAAGGGCGTTTCTCCCCGCGTCGGCAACGTGATGAGCGCGGACAATTTTTATTCCGACGGGTCCGACGGCCCCGATCCCTGGCGGAAGATGGGCGTTTTAGCCGTTGAGATGGAGTGCGCCGGCCTCTATATGAACGCCGCCCGTCTCGGAAAGCGCGCGCTCGGCATACTCACGATATCCGACCATCTCTATCTGAACGAAAATCTGCCCGCAGAGGCGAGGCAGACCTCGTTTACCCAGATGATGGAGATAGCCCTCGATACCGCGGCCGCTATGGCGGAGAAATGATTGGGAGCGAATTGCACAAAAGGCTGCGCCCGTATTAGTGTAATTCGACATTTCCAAAATAAAAAGACGCTTTGCGCTTGATTTACCTGAACGAAAAATGTTATAATATACCGAACGCGGACAAGCCGCGGACAAAAAAATAATGGAGGAATGAAAAAATGAAAAAGCTTATTGCGCTTCTCCTCGCTATGGCGATGGTATTCGCTCTTGTCGCCTGCGGCGGCAACACCGCGAAGAAGGCGAATGCTGACGAGATTCCCGACACCATGGAGGCCGAGGACGGCGTCTATAAGGTAGCCTTCGTAACCGACGTCGGCCAGCTCAAGGACAAGAGCTTCAACCAGGGCACCTACGACGGCGTCAAGCTCTATGCTTCCCAGAACAAGCTCAGCTACAAGTATTATCAGCCCGCTAACGGCGATCAGGCGACTGACGACGACCGTTACGACGCCATGAAGGCCGCCGCCGACGCCGGCGCCGAGGTCATCGTATGCGCCGGCTTCATGCAGGCCGGAGCTCTCGAGAGAGCGGCCAAGGAGTTCGCAAACGTCAAGTTCGTCTTCATCGACGGCTGGGATATGGGCCTTGCCAACGTTGCCGGTATCGCCTTCAAGGAAGAGCAGCCCGGCTACTTCGCCGGCTACGCTGCCGTTAAGGAAGGCTACACCAAGCTCGGCTTCTCCGGCGGCGGCGGCGGAACCAACCCCGCTGTCAACCGCTACGGCTACGGCTTCGTCCAGGGCGCCAACGACGCCGCTAAGGAAATGGGCATCGTAGTCGACGTCAGATACACCTATCAGTACGGCGCGGCAAATTACCCCGTATTCACCCTCTCGAACGAGTCGAACGGCGTGCGCATCAGCTGGACGGCGATGCAGGGCGTCTACGGCTACAACTTCACCGTGACCCACGTCGAAGGGGAGCTCTTCGACGACAACAACGAGCGCAGGCTCGAGGTCGCGGTTTCCGACGACCGCATGAACGTTCTGCTCGTGGACGGCCGCCCTCGCTGGGAGTACCGGTATCTGCGCAACCTCTTCTACGGCCGCGACAAGTCGGTGCATCTGCAGGACTGGCTCGTCCACCCCGACTCGATCGCCGGCATCCAGCCGAAGCTCCTCGAATTCGCGAGCGCGTCGCGCCCGTTCGGCCAGTCTGAGGCGGGCGGTTGGCCCATACAGGACAACGACTGGCGGCAGTTCGACGTCATCATCATCGGCGACATAGGCGAGGACGTTCTGACGGAGGACGTCATCGAGCAGCTAAGGTACAACGTCGAGGACCGCGGTGCGCTTCTCGTCCTCATCTCGGGCTCCGAGTACATGCCTTACTCGATTACGAACCAGAAGCTGCGCGACCTCATGCCGATCGAGTACGAGCCGTCAGCGCAGAGCCGCCGTGTCGCTCCTGAGGACGCGTTCGTCTTCCAGCTCGCGGCAGCTGGCCGCGGCCATCCTGTTATGAACCAGAGCTCGTCCTCCTCCGAGAACGAGGACATCTGGGCCGACATACCCGACTTCCACTGGCGACTTCCGATTTCCGGCGTGAAGTCGGGCGCCGACATCCTCGCGTATGCGAAGCCGAAGAAGTCTTCGGGAGCCGATGACGCCGGCGCCATAGCGGAGTCCGTCGCGGCAACTATCGAGGAAAACCCCGAAGCCGCGCTGAAGCGGCTTGAGGACATGCGCGGCGAGCAGGGGCGCAACGCACTCGTCGTGGCGGGCGCGAAGGGCAAGGGCAAGGTGCTGATGCTGACGACCGACTCGATGTGGCGCCTCCGCTCCAAGACCGGCGACCAGCTGCACCACCGCTTCTGGGGGCAGATCATGCGCTGGGGCGCGGGCGAGAAGCTCAGGTGCGGCAACATGTACGTGCGCCTCGGCACCGACCAGCTGAGGTACGGCGCGGGCGAGACGGTGAAGGTCCTCGCCAGGTTCCTCGACGAGAAGCACAACGGTATCGACGGCCTCGATCCCCGCTTTATGGTCCGCGCGCCGAACATGGGCGCGAGAGTGTCTGTGTTCGATGCAAAGAAGCGCCCCGACTCCAACGGCCTCTACGAGGTGGAGATACACGGCTGCACGGCCCCAGGCCTGTACGAGGTGAGCCTCGACTGCCCCAAGGCGCAGGAGCTCCTCGGCCGCCGCTATCCGGCGGACAAGCTGAAGACGAGCTTTGTTGTCGTCACAACCAAGCAGCCAGCCGAGAAGGTCGACATCGCGTCGACGCGCAACCACGGCGAGCGCGTCGCCTTGGCGACAGGCGGCAAGGTCCTGAAGCCGTCCGAGTATATCGCGCTCGCCAGCGATTTCGGCGGCGGTTCGAGACGCATCTCCGACCGCGTCGAGTTCCACCTCTGGTGCCTTCCTCCGCTGTTCCTCATCATCATCGGGCTGCTTACCGCGGAATGGATACTCCGGAAGCGCGCTTCGCTTGCATAATGCCATGAAATACAAGAACATACCGCCACAGATAGCCGCCAAGCTCAACGAGAGCGTGGGTCGGGTTCGCCGCATTCTCCTCGTGCGCGGCACCTGCGCCACGCTTGCCGTCTTCGTCGCATCGGTCTTATCCATAATGGCGATCGACGCGATGGTGACGATCTATGTCTCGTGGGTCAGATGGCTCCTCTGGGCCTGTTGCGTCGCGGCGACCGCCGCGGTTGCGTGGTTTGCGCTGATAAAGCCGCTCCGCCGCAAGTTCACGGCTGCCGAGATCGCGGCGCTCATCGAACGCAACCATCCCGAACTCGAGGAGCGTCTTTCCACCGTCGTCGAGCTCGCGCAGGCTGGCGACCTGTCGTCGTCCTCCCGTCTCATGGAGGAGATTACGAAGGACGCCGTCAAGGACGTGCAGACGGTTTCGCCCAAGAAGGAGTTCACGGGAAGGACCGTGAAGCCGAGGTTTATCGCCGCCGCGATCGCCGTAGGCATACTCCTCCTCCTGTTCGCGGCGTTTCCAGACGCCACGCTCAGGCTTGCGACGCGCGCACTCGTTCCGTCCGCCGAGGTTGACAACATCTACGCCTCTTCGCTCAAGGTGTCGCCCGGCGACAAGGTCATACTCGAGGGCACTCCCCTCGCTCTCTCTCTCGCCGTCAGCGAAGGCTTTCCGTCTAGGGCGTTCGTCAGGACGCGTCAGGACGGCAGGAGCGAGGCCGTGGAGCGGATGGTCAGGGTTTCTGAAGAGGGCGCTGAAGGCCCCGTGATATATTCGTTCTCCTATCCGCGCGTGACGAAGAGCTTCAACTACAGGATAAGCTGCGGAAGCGCCCTGACGCGCGCGTACAGGGTAGAGGTTGTTCCCGAGCCGAGGTATTCCGAGAGGATGGTCGAGGTGCGTCACCCCGAGTACACCGGCCGCGAACCAGAGCGCTACACGAACACGGCCGCGATAGTCGGCCTCGAGGGGTCTAAGGTCACGGTTTCCGTCAAGCCGTCGCGTCCCGACGTCGAGGGCTCGATTACGCTCCCCGGCGACGTTGTGGTTTCTGGATCCGAGTCGGACGGCCGACTCTCGTTCTCGTTCAACCTCGAGAAGGGCGGCGAAGGCGGCTGGAGCTCGCAGGTGTGGGATTCCTACGGCTTCACGAACCAGATGGAGACGTCCTCCATAACGATTGTCAAGGACATGCCGCCCGAGGCGAAGCTCGTGTCGCCGGAGAAGATGGATCTCAAGCTCCCGGTGAACGGCAGCCTTCCGCTCGAGTACTCCATAAAGGACGACTTCGGCCTTTCGCGCACCACGCTTGAGGTCTGCATAGGCGCTGGCGCGTGGGAGGAGTACAGGCAGCTCGAGCCGGAGAAGTCCGGCGACGTCACGTGGGGCGGTTCGCACGTGGTCCACTTCGTCTCCGGCGGCTTCAACAACGCGGCCGTTGTGCGCTTCCGCATCAAGGCCGAAGACAATCTCC
>ONTN01000144.1 GCA_900320765.1 uncultured Eubacteriales bacterium | reverse complement strand
AGTAGTAAACGCTGCGGAGGTTGGTAACGTCGTCTCCGAGAGCGGAGCGAACACCGCGAATATGACAGACCTTGCAACAGGACTTGAGATAGTCGACGAGGACGAGGAGATAACGGTAACGTTTACGAATACGGGCGTAACCTACTCCGTGCGCTTTGCAAAGCAAGACGAGACGGGAGAGTTCCTTGAAGGCGCGACGCTCAGGATAACCGATACCCTCGGAAGGACTGTACACGAGTGGGAGTCCGACGGGGACGTAGCGGCCTACGAGCTCCCGGCCGGAACGTTCTACTTAAGCGAAACGTCGGCTCCCGCGGGATATTACCGCTATGAGGGAGAGATAGAGTTTACCGTAAGCACGAACGGAACGATTACAAGCGGCGGGAATACGGTATATATCATCTCGATAACGGATATAGAGACAGAAGTCAGCATAATAAAGAAGGACGAAAGCGGAAACGCCCTCGAGGGAGCGCAGCTTCTCGTTATCGACAAGGAAGAGGACGTAACGGTCTACTCCTTTACAAGCGGCACGAGAGCAGAAACGGTAAAGGGCAAGCTCGAGACAGGGAAGACCTACATACTCCGCGAGATAACAGCCCCCGCGGGCTACAAGCTCGCGGAAGACGTTGAGTTCACCGTAGCAAACTCCGGCGTAACCGAGGTCGAAATGACCGACGCGCAGACAGTCGCGAGGATAACGAAGGTCAAGGAAGACGGAACGCCTCTCGCGGGAGCTGCGCTTAGAGTCCTCGATCCGGACGGAAACCCGGTCTGCGAGTTCGAGAGCGGAGAAGAGGCGAGCGTATTTACGGGAGTTCTCTCCCTCGGCGTGACCTACACCCTCCACGAGGTCAGCGCGCCTGACGGATACGCCCTTGCCGAAGACGTTGAGTTCACTCTCGACGAGAACGGCGAAGCAACGGTCACAATGACGGATAAGAAGACAGAGGTAAGCATTATCAAGACCAACACAAGCGGAGAGCCGTTAGAGGGCGCGACGCTGCAGCTTCTGAGCGGCGAGACCGTTATAGAGGAATGGGTCTCGACGACAGAGCCTCACGTTTTCACAGGCATCACAGTCGGCGAATATACGCTGCACGAGGTAGAGCCGCCTGAGGGCTTTATCCTCGCAGCTGATATCACCTTCGTCCTTACCCCTGAGGGCAAGATAACGGTAAACGGGGAAAAGGTAGAGAGGATAGCGATGGTAGACGAGAAGATAGCGCCTCCGCCTCCACCACCCACAGAGCCCGAGCCTGAGCCCGTACTGTATAACTTGGTCGTTACAGAGGAGATATACGGCGAGGCACCGAGGACAGATGAATTTACCTTCGTTCTCGAGTTCTCGCATCCGGACGTTGAGCTTCCCGAGAGCTTCGAGGTAGAGGGCTCGCGCTTCCCGAACGGCGGAAGGATAGTATTCAGCGAGGTAACGAATGAGACTGCGGACAGCGCCGGCACCGGATCAGGAACGCCTGCGATGAAAGCAGAGTTCACCCTCGGCCACCTTGAGGAGATCAAGATAAAGGGCCTTCCGGACGGAACGGTAATAAAGATAGTTCAGACTGGAGGCGACGAGAGGTACGAGACGAAGATCGACGGAACACTCGACCCGACGAGGACGGCGGACAGATCGGTAGAGCACGCGGACGTCAGAGTAGACTACGCGAACGGCTATTACAGCGCCCCCGAGCCGGAACCGGAACCCGAGCCCGAGCCTGAACCCACACCGGAACAACCGGAACCCACGCCGGAACCGACTCCGGAGCCTGTGCCCGAGCCCGATGAGGAGATTGAAGAGCCGGAAACCCCGCTCGACAATATACCCGACACCGGAGACAACGATATGAGCGGCATGTGGCTCTTCCTCGCGGTATTCTCTATCATAGGCATGGCAATCGTACTTAAGAAGAAAATTGTGGAATAATTGCATAGATTAAATAATGCGCAAGCGCCGTTCACAAATCGTGAGCGGCGCTTTAGAATATATTCCATATATGCGGCCATTCAAAGTGTGCTATATCGTTCAGCCTTTCAACGGCGGCCTCGGCAGCGAGAGCCGCTCCGGTCTTATCACCCGCAACGAGACATAGCTTTACTTTATATATAGCCTCTTCAACGGAGTCGATATCCGAGTGATGCAGGACTACGCATAGATATGAATCGTGCGCTTTCCAAAGACCTTCTGCGCTTTCAATGCTTGCCGTGCTATCATCATCTGCGGAGAGCGATATGAGCTCTGCGGTTTTATCTGTCAAATTATTTAAGTATGAAGCGTTAATAATCGAGACGCACAGGATAAAAGCCAGAAGCGAAATGGCAAAGATCTCTTTTTTCACTTTTTTTGCTCCCGTTTTATTATTACTGCGTTGTCGTCAGTATCGACGGTCATTTAGTATTTGATATTCCACTTTTGCGAAGCTGTGAGAACAGCCATTTCTCGCTCAGACCGAGTTTTTTGAGATTGGACGATAAAAGCCGTCCGTCAGAAATGAGAGTTGTCGTCATCGCTTTCTCGCTGACTGTTAATCCGAGCATTTCGGGTGTGGCGGGGGAGCAGCGGTCAAAGGTTATTATGCTGAGGATGCCGTTTGTCTCAAGCACACCCCTTTTTCAAGGAGGCTTGGGCGAGGATCTTCAGTATATTCCGCGAGGAGGGCGTAAACAACTGCATTTGGGTATATAACCCACACGACCGCAGCGCTCCGCCGGCGAAATGGAACGACGCTCTTGCCTACTATCCCGGCAACGAATTCGTTCATATGCTCGGAGTTACTGGCTATAACAACGGGACTTATTACAGCTGGCAGGCTGAAATGTGGCGCAGCTTCCGCGAGATTTACGACGCGGTGGAAGAGAAATATTCGCCGTTCTTCTCTGAATTCCCGTGGATGATAACGGAATTCGCCTCGTCGAGCATAGGCGGCGACAAGGCAAAGTGGATAAGCGACATGTTCGCATCGCTTCCGGACTATCCTCAGATAAAGGCAGCAGTCTGGTTCTCATCCGCCGACTACGACGGTGAGACGCCGGCCAGACCGTATTGGCTGGACGAAACGGACGCGACAACGGATGCGTTCAAGAAAGGCGTACACAATTAAAAACCGGTTTTTGCCTCTGCGGTTTCTCTCCGCAGAGGCTTTTATATAAAAATATTTTTAAGTTTATAGTAAAAAACAAGAAGAACTAACTGTACAATTGACAGTTAATGTGATAAAATAACATAATAAAGCATAAAAAACCAACAGGAATATATATATATCAACTCTTTTCACAGGGGGATGTGCCAAATGAAGAAGACCGCAATGAGATGGATCGCGCTAATGCTCGCGCTCGTAATGTGCGTGGGCGTACTGCCTGTTGCCGCGCTCGCCGAGGGCGAGGAGGAGCCCGCGGCGGTGAACGAGCCCGCAGAGCAGACCGCAGACGGCGAAGCAGCCGCTGATGAAAGCGCAGCACCCGCCGACACTGATGAGCCGCAGGACCCGTATGAGGTCTATGACCCGACGGCAGAGCCCGAAGCTCCCGAGGAGCCGGACGCAGAGCCCGAAGTCGAGACCGAGGGCGAATACGCGCCGAGCGCCGAGAGCGAGGACGTAGAGCCTCAGGCTGCGGTCGAGCCCGAGCCCGCAGCACCCACTGACGGCGAA
>ONTN01000065.1 GCA_900320765.1 uncultured Eubacteriales bacterium | reverse complement strand
GCTCTTATGACAGCGAAGAAAAAAGAAGACTGATAATTTTCAAATGATACTCCCCGCCGAAAGGCGGGGAGCTTTTTTGCGCGCGGGCTTGTGAAGCTTTGAGCTGCGTGGTATAATTTAAAAAATATTTAAGCTTCGTTTTAGGAACGCAGTTTAAACTAAGACTAAACGGAGGGGCCTTATGCTTTCAAGGATAGTGCTCATATACGCGATGCCCGAGGAGAAGAGGGACGCGGCGGCGGAGACGCTTGCCGCTCATGGCTTGCCCGTCCTCTTTGTAGAGCGGAAAAAATACGGTCTCAGCCTCCGCGCCGTGCTCGAGCCCGGCTCGGGTGAGGCGGCGGGGGACGGGATAGGCGAGACATTCGCCGTTCTGCACGGTTTTAGCCGCGACGGCCTCGACCCCGCGCTCGAGGCTCTGCGCTCCGTGGGGATAGGGCTCAAGGCGGTGACGACCCCGACAAACCTCGACTGGAGCGGGGAAAAGCTATATAAGAGCCTGCGAGCCGAGCGAGAGGCGATCAAAAGAGCGAAGAACAGAAAAAAGAGGTGATACTATGAAGCTGCTGCTTGCCGAGGATGAAAAGAGCCTTTCAAGGGCTGTAAAGATAATACTTGAGAAGAACAACTACCTCGTCGACGCCGTGTACGACGGCAGGGAGGCTCTCGAATACCTCGAGGCCGACTCTTACGACGGGGCGATCCTCGACATTATGATGCCGAAGATGGACGGCATCGAGGTACTGCGGAGAATAAGGGAGGAGGGGAACACCGTCCCCGTCCTGCTGCTCACCGCGAAGAGCCAGATCGAGGATAAGGTGCTCGGCCTTGACACCGGGGCGAACGACTATCTGACGAAGCCCTTCGACGCGAAGGAGCTTCTTGCCCGCATAAGGGCAATGACGCGGGTGCGGCAGAGTCAGGGCAGCTCTGTCCTCTCCTACGGGGATATTACCCTGAATCTCGCCTCCTGCGAGCTTGCGTCTCCGAAGGGGAGCTTCCGCCTCGCGGGAAAGGAGTTCGGAATGATGGAGCTTCTGATGCGAGACCCGGGAACGCTTATATCCGCCGAAAAATTTCTCGAGCGGGTGTGGGGCTATGAGACGGACTCGGATATCAGCGTGGTGTGGGTCTACCTCAGCTATCTGAGGAAGAAGCTCGCCGCCCTCGATTCAAAGGTGAGGATAAAGGCGACGCGCAACGCGGGCTACAGCCTTGAGGTGGAGAAATGATAGGAAAGCTTAAAAGAAAGTTCACCGCGATAACGATGCTGAGCCTCTTTCTCCTCCTTGTTATCATAATGGTGACGGTGAACCTTTTAAACTATAACGCGGTGATAAGCGAAGCGGACGCCATTCTGGATATCCTCTCGGAAAACGGCGGAGCCTTTCCCGAGATGGGCGGCGAAAACGGCGGCGGGGGCAACGGACAGGAGCCGCCTGAGAAGCCCTCCGGCGAGAGAGACGGCGGCCTCTTTCGCGGCAAACGCGAGCTTCGGGATTTCAGCCCTGAGGTGAGATACGAGACGCGGTTTTTCTCCGTCAAGCTCGATGAGAACGGGAAGGCTACCGCATGCGACCTCGGCAGGATAGCCGCCGTCGACGAGACTATGGCGCTCTCCCTTGCAGAGGAGGCCGCCTCAGGCGGTAAGGAGCGGGGCTTCATCCGCGACTACCGCTATCTTGTGAAGGACGGTCTCGTCGTCTTCATCGACGCAAGCCGTTCCCTCGATAACGAGAGGAGCTTTCTACTCTCGAGCGCCCTCATCAGCCTGGGCGGGCTTTTGCTCGTTTTCCTGATCGTACTTCTTGTCTCGGGCAGGGTGATAAGGCCGATAAGCGAGAGCTATGAGAAGCAGCGCCGCTTTATAACCGACGCAGGACACGAGATAAAGACGCCTATCGCGATAATAAACGCGGACGCCGAGGTGATAGAGCTCGAGAACGGGGAGAGCGAGTGGACGGGCGATATCAAGGCGCAGACGAAGCGCCTCGCCGCACTGACGGACGACCTCATCTTCCTGTCGAAAATGGAGGAGGACGTTAAGCTCACACTGATAGAATTCCCCATATCCGACCTTGCCGAGGAGGCGGCGAAGAGCTTTGAGAGCCTTGCGAAGACACAGGGCAAGAGCTTTTCCTACGGGATAGAGCCGAACGTATCCGTAACCGGCGATCAGAAGGGGATAAGGCAGCTAATGAGTATCCTACTCGATAACGCCATTAAGTATTCGCCGGAGGGCGGAGAGATAAGGTTCGACCTTAAAAAGAGCGGCAGGGGGGCGCATATCGCCGTCTCGAATACGGCGGAGGGCGGCGTCAGCCGCGATAAGCTCGCGCATATGTTCGACCGCTTCTATCGCGGCGACGCGGCGAGAAGCGAAAAGAGCGGCTACGGAATCGGCCTCTCGATAGCGAAGGCGGTAGTCGAGGCGCATAAGGGCAGGATCTCAGCCTCGACCCCGGACGGGAGTACGATGGTGATCGAAGCGATAATATAAAAAACCGGAGGTAAAGCCTCCGGTTTTTACGTTTTCTTTTGAAATCTTTCGCCGCATTTGGGGCAGGTGACCTTTATTTTTCCCTTCCCCCGCGGGACGCGAAGCCTGTTTTTGCAGGAGGGGCAGCGGAAGAACTTGTATTTTCGGCTGTCCTTTATCCGGCGGAAGAGGTTTTGAAGCTTCGTTCTGAGCGGCCACCAGTATTTGATGAATTTATCGTTCTCCGCCCGCCTTTTCAGAATATTCCGCGAGAGAAAGCGAAATATCGTGAGAATGAGGAGCAGGTAGGCGAGGATGGATAACGGCCAGAGATTAAATATACCGCCGAGCAGATTGAAGATGAAGGAGAGGGCGAGAGTAAACAGGCTGAGCTGATCCGGCCCGTACCGCCCCATCATGAAATTTCTGAACCAGTTACCCATAAAAACACCCTCAGAATTATAATTCTGAGGGTATTATATCACCGGACGGGCGGGATATGGGAAATGACATAATATTTTTACAAATTACTTTTCCGCCTTCGGCAGCTTTTTAACTACCGGAATGAGCAGGGCGCAGACCGCGACCGCAATCACGGTGTTCGGCAGCATATAGGTGCCGTTATAGAGTAGAGAATAGAGGGCGGGGGTCATATTCCCGATGCCGAGGAACTCCTCGGGCATATACTCTGCGTAGACCGTGACGCCGCTTATGAAGTGGATAACGAAGCGGGCAACGCAGCCGATAAGGGCGGCGTCGACCATATGGTCGTACTTGCCCTTCAGAAGCCCCGCGAGGCCGACGAAGGCGTAAGCCACGGAGTAGTCGAAGATGATGGATACCCAGCTTACGGCAAAGCCGTTCGCGACGAAGTACTTGAGCGTGCCGAAGGCGAATCCGGCGAGCATTCCCCAGCCGAAGCCCCAGCGGACGGCGAAAACGATGAGCGGTATCATAACAAAGTCGATAGAGCCGCCGAAGCCTCCGAGCTGGACGCCGAGCGGTATCTTCAGATAGCTGAGGGCGAGAGCGAGGGCAACGGCTATGCCGCCCTCCGCGAGCATTTGAGTTTTCTTTGAAAGCTTCATAAGTATTGACCTCCGAAAAAATAAATTGCCGCACCCGATGCGGGCGCGGCAAATAAGCTCGTCAGATAACTCCCTACGCCGGCATTACCCGTATCAGGTTTGAGGGTCCGGTTTTTACCGTCTCAGCCTTTCGGCGCCCCTGTTACGTGGGAGATTATAGTATTTTTCACGCCGCTTGTCAAGCCTAAAACAGCTTTCCGAGCAGACTGATGAAAACGTCGAAGAAGCCGAGCCTGTTAACGCTCCCGGCGGCGACGAGGTCGACCGTCGCAAGCTCCTTCCCGCCGAGGGTGAGAGTCAGCCTGCCGAGGGTGTCGCCCTCGGCTACGGGCGCCTTTGCCGTTTCGATAAGCTCGACAGAGCTTTCGACCGAGCCCGCCTCGTTCTTCCTTATGACCACGCTCTTCTCCTCGGCGAGAATTGGCTGCACAAAGCGCGCCTTTCCGAGCTCGACAGGCACGGGCGGTATAACGCTCTGCGGCAGCACTTTAACCGTGGTGTAGTTCGCGAAGGCGTAGCTCAAAAGCGTCTTCGCGCTCTCGAATCTATCCTCCGTCGTGGCGCAGTTCAGGACGACGGCTATATACTCTACCCCGTCGCGCTCGGCCGAGGCGGAAAGACAGCGACCCGCACGCGAGGTATAGCCCGTTTTGAGCCCCGTAGCCCCGGGGTAAAAGCGGATGAGCTTATTCGTGTTCGATAGGCCGAAGGTGCCCTCCCTTATCGTATCCGTCCATATCGTCGTAAAGTCCCTTATCCAGTGGTGACTCAGAACCTCGCGGCTCATTATCGCGATATCCCGCGCAGTCGTGAGGTGGGTGGGGTCGTCGTGGAGCCCAGTGCAGTTTTTAAAGCTGGTGTTCACCATACCGAGCTCCGCCGCCCTCTCGTTCATTCGTATTACGAAGCCCTCCTCAGACCCGGCGAGGTACTCCGCCATAGCGACGGCGCAGTCGTTTGCCGAGGAGACGACGATACACTTGAGCATCTCGCGGACGCTCATCTCCTCGCCCTCCTTAAGATAGACCTGGCTGCCGCCCATGCTCGCCGCCCTCGCGCTCGCAATAACGGTGTCGTCGAAGCTTATCTCGCCCGCGTCGATCGCCTCGGCTATCAGGAGAATCGTCATCACCTTCGTAACGCTCGCGGGCTCGAGCTTTTTGTCCGCGTCCTTCTCGTATAGCACCGAACCGGTCTCGCGCTCGATAAGTATAGCTGAGGGGGCGGGGATAACGAGCTCCGAGGCCTCCGCCGGGACAGAGCCCTCGGCGAATACGGCCTCGGCGACCTCGTCGTTGTCCTCGATCTCGGCCCAGAACTCCGCCCGCGCGGGCAGTATCATCAGAGAAATGGATATGATGAAGGATAGAAGCTTTTTCATTTTCAGTCACCGTTCCTTTTTTGGTAAATACTATGCCGGCGGCGGGGGGATTATTATCGCATAAATATGCTTGGCTCTTTTCGCATTAAGATTATGCGTTTTGTTCTTGCTCGGGAGCAAGCAAGCTGTACATTTTCTCTCTTGCGTTCTGCAAGAGAGAAAAGTACCAAAAGAGAGAAACAGACCAGGGAGCTTTGCCCAGACGCGCCCTGGGTCCGCCTTGCCATTAGCCGAATCTGTGCCGCAAAGGACGGCGGCCCACATTCGGATGGCTGCGGTGCCGGAACTATCGCTTTATCCTCCTTGACGTCGGCGCGATAGCTCCGTCCCCCCATTAAACTTGGCGGCACAGCGTTATAACTCAGGCTAAAAACGAATGGCATTGCGTCTATATCCGCGGAGGCTCGAATTATGAATTCTCGCGCCGCTGCGTGGGAGATTGACGATACAACCTCATCAGTCAGCTCCGCTGACAGCTTCCCCGGAGGGGAAGCCTTCTAATTTGTTGTCCGCCTTTGGCGGACTCATCTAAAAGCCTTCTCCTTGGGAACCTAAAAGCCTTCTCCTTGGGAACGCGACGCGTTAAGCAAATCTGCCAGTGGCAGATTTGTAGCCAAAGCGGGAAGCGAGCTATGCTCGCGCCCGTGGGGACCGCGCTTGCGCGGTGGATGAGGTAATTGCCCTTTGTATGCAATAAAAGACTCCGTTTTTACAAATTGTTTACCTTTAAGCTCAGATTAAGTGTATAATCATATTATAAAGGAAAGAAAAAGGAGGGGACAGGTATGAAGGAAAAAATACTCGTAGTCGAGGATGAGAGACACATCGCCGAGCTTATCAGGCTCTACCTTGAGAAGGAGGGCTTTGAGGTCATTCACGCTGCCGACGGGGGCGCCGGGGTTGCGGAATTTGAGAGGACTGCGCCCGACCTCGTCCTTCTCGATATAATGCTCCCCGTTATGGACGGGTGGCAGGTGCTTAAGGAGATCCGCGCCTCGTCCAAAACCCCGGTCATAATGCTCACCGCGAAGGGTGAGACGGGCGACAAGGTCACGGGTTTAGAGAACGGGGCGGACGATTATATAACGAAGCCCTTCGAGGTCAAGGAGCTTATTGCCCGCATCCACGCCGTTATGCGCAGATACGGCGGCGAGAAGAAGGACGAGAAGAAGCGCCTAACCTTCGATAAGCTCGTTATAGATATGGACTCCTTCGAGCTTATCGTGGACGGGAAGAAGATGGATGTGCCGCCGAAGGAGATGGAGCTTCTCTTCCACCTCGCCTCGAGCCCGAACAGAGTCTTTACCCGCAACCAGCTCCTCGATGAGGTCTGGGGCTTCGACTACTTCGGCGACAGCAGGACGGTCGACGTCCACGTAAAGCGCCTGCGCGAGAAGCTTGAGAACGTTTCGGACAAGTGGAGCCTCAAAACGGTCTGGGGCGTGGGCTATAAATTTGAAGTGCTGAACGGGTGAGGTATGAGACGGTTCAGTAGCATTTACGTTAAGAACCTGATGATCGTGGCTCTCGCCCTCGCGCTGAGCTTCATCCTGCTCATCTCCGCCTTCGCGACGATAAGCTACAGCTATATCATCAGGGAGAAGACCGGCGATATGGAGGCATACGCCGAGGCGTCTGTTAACATAATCTCGTCGTACTCCGGCCATTTCGACGCGGACAGCCTTGAGATGCGCGGCCTTCTCGTCCTGATAGCGGAGACGGGGAATTACCACGTTATCATCACCGACGAGGTGGGAAACGTGATAGCCTGCTCGGACAGGGAGCTTGAATGCGCGCACATCGGCAAGGCGGTGCCGGCGAGCTTCATCGCCTCGGTGAACAACACGGGAGCTTATACCGGGCTCAGTAAGCTCGGCGGTCTCTACGGTGAGGGGCGCTACGTGGTGGGGCTCAACCTGAAAAGGCACGAGTACCCGAGCTCGTATACGGGCTTCATTTTCTTCTCCGCCGGGGCGCGGGATATAAGCAGGATATGGAGATATATGGCGACGGTCTGCGGCCTCATCGCCTTAGCTGTATTCACTATCGCCTTCGTCGCCTGCTATTTTGCAACGAAGAAGCAGGCGCGACCGATAAACGAGATGGCCGCCGCGGCGCACCGCTTCGGCAAGGGCGACCTCTCCGTTCGAGTGGACGAGAACGGGCGGACGGACGAGATAGGCGAGCTGAGCCACGCCTTCAACAAGATGGCGGAGAGCCTTGAGCGCAGCGAGATGGCAAGGCGCGACCTGATCGCAAACGTGAGCCACGAGCTCAAGACCCCGATGACGACGATAACCGGCTTTGCCGACGGGATACTGGACGGGACGATACCGCCCGAGCGGGAGAGGGAGTACCTCGCGATAATCTCGTCCGAGACGAAGAGATTAAACAGGCTCGTCCGCGGTATGCTCGATATGTCGCAGCTCCGCAATATGGACGAAGCTGAGGTGAGGAAAAAGAGCTTCGATATCGCCGAGATAATAAGGCTTGCCCTCGTGAGCCTTGAGCCGAAGATAACCTCGCGCGGGCTCGACGTGGACGTAAACCTGCCGGAGGAGCCGATAATCACGCTCGGAGACGCCGATTCGATAACCCAGGTGGTCTATAACCTCATCGACAACGCCGCGAAATTCGCCCGTGAGGGCAGCTCGATCGGGATAGAGCTATGGAAGGAGGGCGGCAAGGCCAGGGTCGCCGTCTCAAACCTCGGCGAGACGATCCCGAGGGAGGAGCTTCCCCTGATCTTCGACCGCTTCCACAAGAGCGACCGCTCGAGAAGCGTGGATAAGGAGGGTGTCGGCCTCGGGCTTTATATCGTGAAGACGATACTCGACAGCCACGGGGAGGATATTTTCGTAACGAGCCGGGACGGGCTCACGACCTTTACTTTTACACTTACGGTAATTGAATAGCACGCTCGCCCGATTTCGCCCGGTTTTTTACCTTTCAGGGTTTAAAATAATGCCGACACAGGTATTATTTCTTGAAAGGATGATCGTAAATGCGGAAGATATCTCTTATCCTCGCCGTTCTCCTCGCAGCCCTCGCGCTGACTGGTATGTCGGCGCCGCCCGCGATAGAGGTAAGGCTTGACGGAAGGACGATAGACGCAGAGAGCCTTGCATACGAGGAAAACGGAGAGGTCTATATCCCGGCAAGGGAGCTTTGCGAGCGCCTCGGAGCCAAGGTCGACTGGAGCCGGGAGGAGAAGCAGGCGTCAGTCACGCTTCCTGGGCTGGAGCTTACGGCGAGACCCGGCGACAGGTATATCGTCGCGAACGGAAGATATCTCTTCTGCCCGGACGGGGTAACGCTCAAAAACAGCCGGCTTATGGTCCCTGCGTCCGCCCTCGCGAAGGCGTTCGGCGCGGGAATAGAATACGACGCGGCCTCCCGCGTTCTCAGCCTCACCTCCGGCGGCCTCGTGATCGAGAGTGCGGACACCTACTACGATAAGGAAGAACTCTACTGGCTGAGCCGGATAATAGAGGCAGAGAGCGGGACCGAGACGCTGATGGGCAAGATAGCCGTGGGAAACGTGGTATTAAACCGCCGCGACAGGGACGAGTTTCCTGACACCGTGAAGGGCGTGATCTTTGACAGGCGCTGCGGCATCCAGTTTTCGCCCGCCTACTCCGGCAGCATTTACAACACGCCCCGGGAGGAGAGCGTGATCGCCGCGAAGCTCTGCCTCGACGGAGCGAACGTCGCGGGCGAGAGCCTGTACTTCACCCCGATAAAAAGGGCGGAGACCTGCTGGGCGGCGAGAAACAGGCCGGTATTCGGCCAGATAGACAGACAGATGTTCTTTTTGTAAATAATACCGCAGCCACGCTTTTACTGGACAACGGGGCTGCATAGATGTATAATATATCAGAAGACAATTCAGGGGGAGGGATATATTATGTTGTTCTTTTGGATAGCGGCGATAGTCGTGTTCATCATTATCGAGGCGGCTACCGCCAATCTTGTTACGGTCTGGTTCGCGGTAGGCTCGGCGGCCGCCCTGCTTGCGGAGCGGCTCGGCGCCGCCATATGGCTCCAGGCTCTCGTTTTCATCGCGGTTTCCGTCGGCGTGCTTCTAACGCTGAGGCCGTTTACAAAAAAGTTTGTAAACGGGTCGAGACATCCGACCAACGCGGACAGGGTGCTCGGCACGGTCTGCCCGGTGACCGAGGACATTGACAACATTGTGGGAAGCGGAGCAGTGAACGTGGACGGCAAGTCCTGGACCGCCCGGTCGAGGGACGGAATGCCCATCGAGAAGGGCGCTCTCGTTCGCCCGCTCGCTATCGAGGGAGTTAAGCTCATCGTTGAGAGAGCTCAATAATATACATATGGAGGAATAAATTATGCAATACGTCATCATCGGAGCCGCCGTTCTTTTGGTGCTCATCATCGTATCAAATATCCGCGTAGTCCAGCAGGCGACCGCCCACGTGGTCGAGCGCCTCGGAGCCTACAGCGCGACCTGGGGCGTCGGCATCCACTTCAAAATGCCCTTCATCGAGAGGGTAAAGAAGATCGTTTCCCTCAAGGAGCAGGTGGCGGACTTCCCGCCCCAGCCCGTTATCACGAAGGATAACGTAACGATGCAGATCGACACCGTCGTATATTTCCAGATCACCGACCCGAAGCTCTACACTTACGGCATAGAGAACCCGATGACCGCTATCGAGAACCTTTCCGCGACCACGCTGAGAAACATCATCGGCGAGCTCGAGCTTGACCAGACTCTCACGAGCCGCGATATCATCAACTCGAAGATGCGCGCCATTCTTGACGAGGCCACCGATCCCTGGGGCATCAAGGTAAACCGCGTCGAGCTCAAGAACATTCTCCCGCCGCGCGAGATCCAGAACGCGATGGAGAAGCAGATGAAGGCGGAGCGCGAGCGCCGCGAGGCAATACTCCGCGCCGAGGGCGAAAAGAAGTCCGCGATACTGATCGCAGAGGGCGAAAAGGAATCCGCCATACTCCGCGCCGAGGCTCAGAAGGTGCAGATGGTCCGCGAGGCCGAGGGTCACGCCGAGAGCATCAGGCTCCATAAGGAGGCCGAGGCCGAGGGTATGATCACGATAAAGAAGGCTGAGGCTCAGGGCGTCGCCCTTCTGAAGAGCGCCGGCCTTTCCGAGGAGCAGATCGTCCAGCTCAGGAGCCTCGAGGCCTTCACCGCGGCGGCCGACGGCAGAGCGACCAAGATAATCGTCCCGAGCGAGATAGCCTCCGTAGCGGGTCTCGCCAAGGGACTTATCGAGTCCGTCTCCGACGCCAAAGAGGGCGGCGAAAAGCGCGACGCTCATCCCGAGCACTGAGAGAATAATACAAAAAAGCTTCCCCGAGAGGGGAAGCTTTTTTTATGCCCTTAGCCTTCCCCGAAGGGGAAGCCTTATATACGATGAGAGTCAGCGCCGCGGCAAAAAGGTAGCCAGAGCCTTTCTGTATAATTCTACAGCGGAGCTTGACGCGTTCTTTTCTTGCGCCTCATAAAAGGCGGTATATTGCGAAACGCCGGGAAAGCCCGCATACCCGGTAAGCTGCTTACAATAATACTCAGCCAGCCCTTCGGTCAGACCCCAGGTTTCTAAACGCCGGAAGGCGTCCTCACCCTGCAAGGCTCTCTTCAAAAGAAAGATAATAAACTCGTGACTGATAAAACGAAACGCCCACTCCGGAGCCCGAGCTATGCCAAATACATCCTGATTATCAGAAATATCAATCGCCTCGGCTCCGTCCTCGATAGATGCGACCATCGTTGCCAAGAAGCATTCTGCCGGAAGCTTGCATCCAACCAAGTCTTCCGCACGGGCTGAAAGCTCGCTGCGCTCAAAAAGAGGCATCGTTTCAGCAATATACGCTTCGAGCGTAACCATATCATTTGGCCATATTTGGGAAATGTAATGGTCATAACACCGCGACATTGTGTCGGCTATCTCAGCTGCAGGCCGGAAAAGACGATGATCTATATAGTATTCCGCGCTTTCACCGCTGTTTATCTTTCGGAGGAATTCCTGATAATACTCTTTCGCGCGGACGCTCCCGCGGGCGGGTATGCTTATAAACGGCGCATATAACTTTCCCCAGTGATTTCCCCCGGAGCAGGTTATCAATTGCTCGTGCTTTTTTAGCGTATTCAATAACTGCTCGGGATAATCCTTCCTGTATTTTCTGCCGTACGGATTATCATACCCGCATTGAGCTGCTGAAAGCATGTGAAAGACAAAATTTGTTTCCCGGTTTGCAATCATTCGGATTTTATTCATCGGGTTTTGTCCTTCGCCTATTTATCCTCTTATCACGTTTATTCCCTCTTTGCCCTCGAGCATATCCGCCTCCCGCGAGTGGCAGGAGAAAAGGATGACCTGCCGCGTCTCGCTTATTGCAGCGAGGAGGTCGAGAGCCTCGGCCATTCGCCCGTCGTCGAAATTCAAGAGAGCGTCGTCGAGTATGATGGGCGCGGGGTCGTCGCCCGTCAGGATAAGCTCGCACATTGCGAGGCGGAGAGAGAAGTATATCTCGTCTACCGTCCCATCAGAAAGCGAAAGGACGCTGTGCTCATATAGGTCGCCCATCGTCCTCGCCGTCGCGTCAAAGCCGCGGTCGAAGCTCAGCTTTTCGTACTGCCCGTCGGTCAGCCGCGCCATATACTCTCCCGCCTTCTTTGAAATAAGGGGGGAGAAGCGGGTCGTAAGCTCGGTGTTGACCTCGGCGAGGGTGCTTATCGCGAGGCCGAGGGCGGAGTATTTTGCTTCCTCCTCGCGGATGCGGTCAGAGAGCGAGTCTATCTTCGATTCCACAACGGCGGGGTCGCCCTGGCTCAGCCTCTCGCCGGAGAGCACGTCGTAGCGGCGGACGGCCTCGGTGAGCTGCGCCTTCGCACGTATGACGGCGGACATGGTGTCCTCCTTGTCCCTCAGCGGCTGGGGGATATACGAATCGTCTATCTCGGGCACCTCGCCGCCGAACTGGTGCAGCAGGGTATCATAGATAGAGCGGGTGGAGGTGAGGTCAAATTCGGCGCGGTTTACCTCCTCGATGCGCTCCTCGATATCGCGGAGGGCGGCCATGACCTCGGGTCCGGACTTTACGTCTGGCGCTATCTCGCTTATTGAGCGGATGGCTCTGTCCTCGGCCTCCTGAGAGGCGGTAGCCGCGTCGGAAAACCTCGCCCTCGCGGCGTCGCGGGTGGCGGTCAGCGGAGCCTCGCCGCGGAGAAGGGCGGTGTAGGCGGTAACGAGGCTCGAGAGCTTGTCGGCCGAGCCGACGCCGTATTTGTCAAAGGTCGCCTTGAGCTCGCGCTCAAGGTCGCCTGCCGACGGTTTAATAAAGAACAGCAGCGCGCCCGCAGCAAGGCATATTACGGCGGCGGTAACGCCTAAAAGGCGGAAGCGGACGAAGGGCGCTATTGCGGGTATCCATTCGCCAAAGGGGGCGAGGATCCCGGAGAATACGAGGGCGAGTATAACGCCGAGAGTTATCAGGGTGACGGGTATCCAGCGGGGCACCCGCCTTTTCTTTATCCTGTCCACCTTGACCTCAAGCTCGGCGGTCGAGCGGCTGAGGGCTATCGCGTCCTCCTCTGAGGTGCCAGATAGGGGGGAGGCGGCGAGCTTCGCCTTCAGGTCGGAAAGCTCCCTCTCCGCCTCGGCGAGAGTCTTCTCCGCGTCCGATTTCTTCACATACCATCCTTTTCTCGAAGCGAGGGCGATCTGTTTCCGGGCGAAAAGCATGCTTCGCTCCCGGTTGATCTGGAGGTAGCCGTTCATAAGGTTGTCATAGGCGTTGATCAACCCTTCCAGTTCCTGCTCAGTGGCGTTCCCTATCTTGTCGGGAGTGTATTTCACCACTACGTTCTCCAGGGAGTCGAGGTTCTTCCGGCGGTGGTCGGT
>ONTN01000047.1 GCA_900320765.1 uncultured Eubacteriales bacterium | reverse complement strand
AAATTTTTTCAGTAGCGGGGGTAGGATTTGAACCTACGACCTCCGGGTTATGAGCCCGACGAGCTTCCAGACTGCTCTACCCCGCGATGTTAAATTGTAAATGAGATCTCTCTCACTTAAGAGTGGATGGGGGTGGATTCGAACCACCGAAGTCGTCGACAACAGATTTACAGTCTGCCCCCTTTGGCCACTCGGGAATTCCCCCAAATATGAACTTGTTTTTCGCATCACCGGAGGCGATGCGATGGAGCTGGTAGAGGGACTCGAACCCACGACCTGCTGATTACAAATCAGCTGCTCTACCAACTGAGCTATACCAGCACGCCGTATCAGCGAAAGCTATTTTACCAAAGACCGCACGTTTTGTCAAGGATTTTTTCGTTTCCCGGGGAAAAATCTTTTTTCCCCGGGAAATAAGTCGGTCTTTTTACGAGAGCCTGTAGCCCGCAGGGACGGAATCGTCGAGCATCAGAAGGTGGAGCTTCTCCCCGTCCTTCTCCTCCTTCACGGCGGAGATGAGCATACCGCAGGAGTCGAGACCCATCATCTTTCTGGGCGGCAGGTTGAGGATAGCGACTACGGTCTTGCCGACGAGCTCCTCCGGCTTATAGAACTTCGCTATGCCGGAGAGTATCTGACGGGGCTTTCCGGAGCCGTCGTCAAGTGTGAATTTCAAAAGCTTCTCGCTCTTCTTCACGTTTTCGCAGGCGAGCACCTTGCACACGCGCATATCGCACTTCGCGAAGTCATCTATCGTCACGTCGGGCAGGACGGGCTCGGACTCGACCGTCTCCTTCGCTGCGTAGAATGCCTGCACCTCCTCCGTCTTCTTCGCGATATCGAGGCGCTGGAAGAGTATCTCTGCCTCGCCGAGCTCGTGACCCTCAGGGAGAAGTCCGAAGGACTCGAGGCTTTCCCAGGTCGAGGGCTCGATATTAAGCTGACGGAAAATCTTCGCGCCGGTGTCGGGCAGGAAGGGCGTTATCAGAGTACCGGCGAAGCGGATAGCCTCGCAGAGGTTATAGAGTACGGTCTCGAGCCTCGGCTTATTGGCCTCGTCCCGGGCAAGCACCCAGGGCATCGTCTCGTCAACGTACTTGTTCGCCCTTCTGAGTATGGCGAACACCTCGTCGATAGCGTCGGCAACGTGCAGGGCGTCCATCTTCTCTTCCGCCTTCTTCGGTGCGGCAAGGCAGATATCTATAAGCTCCCTGTCGACCTCCTCGGCGGCGCTTCTGCCTCCGAGCTTTCCGCCCAGATACTTCTTCACCATCGAGACTGAGCGGTTGACGAGGTTTCCGAGGATATTCGCGAGGTCGGAGTTGTTGCGCTCCATAATAAGGTCGTGGGTCAGGTTGCCGTCGGACGAGAAGGGCATCTCGTGGAGAACGTAGTACCTGACGGCGTCGACTCCGTAGAGCTCTACGAGGTCGTCGGCGTAAATGACGTTTCCGGCGGATTTTGACATCTTCGAGTTGTTCATAAGGAGCCAGGGGTGGCCGAAGACCTGCTTCGGAAGCGGCTCGCCGAGAGCCATCAGGAAGGCGGGCCAATAGAGCGTGTGGAAGCGGATTATATCCTTGCCGATAAGATGCACGTCCGCCGGCCAGTATTTTTTATACATCTCGCCGTTCTCGCCGTTCGGCTCGTAGCCGAGGAAGGTGATATAGTTGGAGAGGGCGTCGAGCCAGACGTAGACTACGTGCTTCGGGTCTGCCTTTACGGGTATGCCCCAGTTGAAGCTCGTGCGGGAGACGCAGAGGTCCTGGAGACCGGGCTTTAAGAAGTTGTTAACCATCTCGTTCTTCCTCGCCTCGGGCTGGATGAACTCGGGGTGGTCGTTTATATAGTCCATAAGCTTCGGGCCGTATTTGGAGAGGCGGAAGAAATAGGCCTCCTCCTCAGCCCACTTGACCTCGCGTCCGCAGTCCGGACACTTGTGATCGACGAGCTGGCTCTCAGTCCAGAAGCTCTCGCAGGGGGTGCAGTACCAGCCCTCGTACTTGGATTTGTATATATCGTCCTGCTTTACGAAGCGGTCGAAGATCTCCTGGATCTTGCGCTCGTGCATCGGGTCTGTCGTGCGGACGAAGCGGTCGTAGCTCGTGTTCATAACGTCCCAGATGCGCTTTATCTCGCCGGCGGTCTCGTCGACGAACTGCTGCGGAGTCTTGCCCGCAGCCTCGGCCTTGAGCTGGATCTTCTGTCCATGCTCGTCGGTGCCGGTCTGGAAGTAAACGTCGTACCCCGTCATTCGCTTGAAGCGGCAAATGGCGTCCGCAAGCACGATCTCATAGGTGTTGCCTATGTGCGGCTTGCCCGAAGCGTAAGCGATAGCGGTGGAAAGATAGTAGTTTCCTTTGTTCATTAACGTGTACCTCCTGTAACTTGCCGAAATGACGGCTAACGTTTATTGTATCATATAAATCGCGCCGAAGCAAGGATTATTCTTTCGTCTCCGCTTCCCCGGCGGGCTTTTCCGGCGCGGGCAGCGGCTCCGGCGCTTTATCGGCGCGGGCGCTCGTTTTTTTCTGAAGCCACGGTATAAGCCTCTCGTCATATACGAAGGAGAGAATGGCGGCGACTGGTATCGCGAGCAGCACCCCGACGATGCCGAAGAGCTTGCTTCCGACCGTTATCGAAACGAGGGTCAGAACGGCGGATATACCGAAGGAGCTGGAGAAAAGCCTCGGCTTTATCACATAAGCGTCCAGCGTCTGTATAGCGACGGTGAACACGAGGAACCAGAGTGCGTAGGACGGCTTCACGAGGACCAGAAGCAGGGCTCCGACGACGGCGCCGATTATCGGGCCGAAGGTCGGGATAAGATTCGCGACTCCGACGACGAAGGAGACAAGAGGCGCGTACGGCATTCCGAGCAGGAGCATAAAGACGGCGTTCGACATGCCGATAATAATAGCGTCGATAATATTCCAGCCGATATACTGGGTGAAGATATCGTTGCACCTGTTCCAGAAGCGGGTCTTTTCGTCATACTGCTTCGGGGTCCAAACGGCTCTGCGAAGTCTCTCGACCCCGGCGAGGAGATACCTCTTGCTGAAGAGGAAGTAGACGGCGAGGATTACGCCCATAAGCGCGTTCACGAGCGAGGCGCCTATGTTCTTCGTGGTATCGAGGACGGAGGAAAAGTTTTCCGACAGGTTGTTTACAATATTGCCGAGGAAATTATTTACGGAGTTCTCGATGGCCTCGAGATTTATATTAAGTCCGAAGCCGATGCCGTTTATTTTCTCTGCGACGTCTTCAATTGTCTTGTAGTATCCTTCGGCGTTGTCTATAAGCATCAAAATGCTGCTTATAAGCGAAGGTATCAAAGTGCCGACGAAAAGCCCGAGGAGAGCAAGGACGAGGACAAGGGCAATAACGGTCGAGACCGTGCGCCTCGTTTTCGCGTTTTTCATTCTCCGCAGGACCTTTTCCTCGAAAAATTCCACCAGCGGGTCGATGATATACGCCGTGACGAGGCCGATGATAACGGGAGAGAGCACCCTTGCGACGGCGGAGAGGAAGCCCCCGATAGCGCCGATATTGGAGAATATCACGTATCCGGTTATAACTACGCACAGTATCCCCGCCGCGAGAGCGGCAAATACGAATACCGACGTATGATTTTTAACGAGATTCCTGAACTTCCTCATTGCGAAAGCCCCCGTAAAAGCATTGATACGATAATTATAATTCTTTGCCGCGAAAAATCAATACCCGATAAGAAAAGCGCCGCGGAAGAAATCCGAGGCGCAGGGAAGGTGCGTAAAGCAGTTTACATAAGCCTGTTTATCGTGCAGAGGATCTTTGCGACCTCTGCGCGGGTAATGAGCTTTTCGCCGTTGAAGCGGTGGGTATTGTCCCCGCCGACTATTCCCGCTCTGTACCAGCGGTAGACGAGGTCTCCGTGCCCGTCGGAGAGCCTGAGATCGGGGATATATCCGTCCGGGATAGAAACCGAGCCGTCCCAGCGCGAGGCGGGGATAGCCTTATCGAGTATCTCGACCATCTCGAAGCGGGTGCATTTTTCGGTGAGTCTCGACATCGGAAGAAGCGCGGGGTCTATTATCCCCTTCTCCACGCAGTAGTCGTAGGCGGGCTTGTACCAGGGGCTGCCCTTCGACCCGGGAGCCTCCTCACCGTTTGCCTCGGCGTATATCCTCGCGGCGAGGGTTACGGCCTGAGCTATCTGCAGGTCGTTCTTCGTGCCGTACTTTGTGGCGGAAACGCCCTTGACGAGGCCGGTATCGTAGGCCGCCTCAACATAGGGCGCGCACCATTTGGCAAGGTTAAGGTCGGTGAAGGGATATACCCCGCTCGATACCGTGATAACGCCGGAGGCGGAGCGGCGGACAACGTAGGTCTTCGTGAGCTTGAAGCCCTTTGACCCCGTGAAGGTCACGGTAAGGTCGTTGCGCCCGACCTTGATATCGGCGGCCTTGATCGTAAAGAGATTAGGCGAGGCGGCGGTCTTCTGCGTTTTCCCGCCAAAGGAGTAGGTCACGGTAAGCTCGTTATCCCAATACGTATAGCCCGTGGCGCCTAAAATCATATCGTCCGCCTTTTCGCTGAAATTCTCGGCGGGTATCCACTGCGCCGCAGCCTTTTCTGAAGAGGATATCAGGGCTGGATTATTCCGGACGGCCTCAAGTATCGCCGTCTGATACGTTCCCGCGGTCTGCATACTGAAGTCGCGGGTTTTTCCCGCCTCGTTTATCGAGCGGTCGAAGAGGATTATTCCCTTCACCTGCGGATAGACCATATTGAGGGTTGAGAACATCTTCGCCGTAAGCGCGGCGGCGGCCGCTTCGCCGTCGGCGCCGTTCTTATCCGAGCCGCCCTCGGTGATAACGACGGGCTTTTTATGCGCGGCGGCGAAATCGCAGACGGTCTTCGCCTTTCTCACGGGGTCGGTAAAGCCGTGCGACTTGGAAAACTCTATCCAGCTCACCTTTTCGCTGCCGTCGTTATCCGCTATGTTATAGTAGAGGCTCATTCCGACCCAGTCGACGTACTCGTCGCCCGGCCAGTAGTCGCCGACAGTCTCGTTCCACTTCCCGTTCTGCATCGGCGACCAGACGAGCTCCGCCATCGGCGCGCCGGAGCGGAACATATCGGCCACCCTTCTGTAAGCGGCGATGAAGTCGGCGGGAGTGACCGCCCCGCCCTTCATCTCGCTCTCGCTCCATATATTCATCTCGCCGCCTATGCGGACGAGGACGGGCTTATTCAGCGAGCCGATGTAGCTCACGGTCGATTTAATATTCGCGTCGTGCTTCCCGGCGATTATCTCGCGGGCGGTGACGCCCTTGTTTTTGAAGTTTAAGTTTATCTGGCAGACCCTTCCTGATGAGAGTATGCCGCTGATCGTGCTTCCGAATTGCCCGGCCGTCTCCTCCCCGAGCTCAACGTAGAGCGAGGCCTGCGAGCCCTGTCTCCCGGCAAAGTAGCCGCTTGAGATGCTGCCGTAATACGTGCCGGACGAGGCGGCTATATTCGAAGCCCAGCCGTCAGACTGAGTGAAGCTTGCGGCGTACACTCCTGCAAACGGGGTCAGAACCTCTATATGCGCCTTCGCCGCGATAAGGCTGTCCTCGTGCGCCTTTCCGCGGGCGGCGAGGTATTCGCACCAGTAAGCAACGCTCTTCGCATTGTCGATCGCCTTCTCGTAATCTCCCCTGTTCTCATAAATGCGAAGGTCCATCCGCTTCTGATAGAGGTTTAAGTACCAGCCGGCGACCCTTTCGGTGAGCTCTATCCTGTTATAGTAGTCGAGCATCCAGTCGCCCGCCTCGAGTATCTTGTCGGGGTCTCCGCTCTCAAGAGCCTCGGTGTAATACGTGCCCGAGATGCTGTAGATATCGTCCAGCTTGTCCAGTATTCCCCTGTCGGTGAGGGTTAGGCAGAGCTCGCGGTAGGCCTTTGTCATCTCCCGCTGCTTCTCGGGCTTTCCCGCCTTGTCATAATATTTGTTCGCATAGATGCGGTTATACGCCCGGAAGAGCTGATCCCCGCTGTCCTCGCCCAGCGGCAGAGTGCGGAGATAGGCGATATACGCCTCTCCGGTGGAGATTATTTTCTCCGTGTCTCCGGATTCGAGAGCCGCCGCATAGGGATTAAAATACTTCCATACGTCTTTTGGCAGCCTGGAGATATCCGCAGAGGCAAAGCCGGCCGTCCCGACGAGCAGTATAAGGGCAAGCGCTATGGATATGATCCTCTTTTTCATACTTGGCTCCTCCTTAATGCTTTTTCAAAAAAGGCGGGGAACGCTTTTCCCCGCCGATAAGTAAACGAGAATTAATTATCGTTTACTATAATCTCTCTTGCTTCGAGATAATAACGCTTATCCCTCGCGCTGCCGACGGAGAAGCTTTTCTTCGGCCAAAGCCCCTCGTGCATTACGGTGGCAAACAGATCCTCCTTGCCGATAACGGGCATAAGGAAGCCGACGCTCCCCTCTTCCTCGGTAAGCTTCAAAAGGGAATCCTCGTCGTGGATATAATCGACCGTCCCCTCGTATATCGAGGCGTACTCGTCTAAAAGCTCCTGTAGAGCCTCGACCATATTCCCGAACGATCTTCCGCGCAGATGGACTGAACCGCGTTTCTTGCCGCCGGTGCACACAGTGACCTCGCGTCCGCCGGGTATCTCGAGCTTCTCCTTCACAAGCTCGATGAGCTTGTCGGGCTCTACGTTGAACACTATCCTGTGTATCGGCTCGAATACTATCCCCTCGTCGTAGACGTTAACGACCTCGCAGAGGAAGAAGCGGGCGGGATGCGTCTGCGCCTCGGCTTCTGTAAGCCCCGTCTTTATCTTGTTCCAGAGCTCCTTTGCAGCTGCCATCGAATGGTTGCCGTCGCCGATGACGTAACTGAGCTCGCTCTCCTCGAGGACGCGGAAGCTCTCCTCCAGCTCGAGGGCGGCCTTTCCCTCGATAAGTCTGCCCTCAATGCGGCTGCCGCCCTCCATAAGCTCAAAATCGTAGAGCTTGCGGAAGGAGTCCTTGCGGAGGCGCATAGGCTCGATAATGCGCTTTTCCGGGTCGTCAATGAGGACGATCGTATGCGGGAGCTCGAGCCTCGCCTTCTCACGGATAAGCATTCTCGCGGGCAGCCTCTCGGCCACGGTGCGCTCCGAGGCGCGGACGTGAGATTTTGAGCCGTAGGTAAAATCGTATGCCTCGAGGTCGATCATTCCGACGACCCCGTGTCTTATTCCCTTCGAGGTGTGCCTCTCAACGTAGACGAAGGAGGCGGGCAGCTTCTCGAATACGCCGCCGTCGAGGTACTCCGCCATCGCCCTGTTCGTAGTCTCCGCCATATCGAGGGCGGGCACGTCGTTTAAATAAGCCTCGGGCATTATCATATTGAGCGTCGAGGGCTCGGCGCCCACTCTCTCTCGCACTCTGTCCCAGTATTCCCGCTCGGAGGTAAACTGGTCGCAGGCGATGACGCTCCATTTTTCCATATCCGCATCTCTCGGAATGAGAATGTCGGCAGGTCTGAAAATCGAATTACTAATAGCTGTTTCACCCTTTGCGTTTTAATATCGATGCTATTTTAACATCACCGCGCATAAAAGTAAAGAGCAAGGTCGCTCTTGAAAAAACGCGAAGATGGTGCTATTCTTAACTTGATAATCCTTTATTGGAGGGTCGCATTATGAAACGAACGATAATCGCCATCAGCCGTGAGCACGGGGCAGGCGGCACCGCTATCGGCAAAAAGCTCAGCGAAGAACTGGGCATTCCGGTCTACGAGCGCAAGGTGATCGAGCTTGCCGCCGAAAAAAGCGGGCTCTCCGCCGACTATATCGGAAGCCTCGAGGAGAACTCCTCCCGCAGCTTTCTCTTCAACCTCGTGAGCCACAGCTATTCCCCCGCCTCCATGCTCCCGCAGTACGACGTTCCCGTGACCTTCTCGGCTTACGCCGCCCAGGGCCAGGTCATAAGGGAGCTTGCCGCCGCGGGAAGCTGCATCGTTATCGGCCGCTGCGCCGAATATATCCTTCGCGACGATCCCGACGTGCTCACCGTCTTCCTCCGCGCCGACCGGGAGGACAGAATAGCCTACGTGATGAAGGAATCCGGCCTCGACCGCAAGGCCGCCGAGCAGAAGCTCAAGCAGATAGACCGCGGCCGTGCGAACTACTACCGCGGCTACACCGGCGACGAGTGGGGCTCGGTCGAGAACCACGATATCTCGATAAACACAAGCGTCTCCGGCATTGACGGAGCCGTGAAGCTCATAGTAGACCTCATCGAGGCGACCGGCAGAATGTAATAAATAGTCAGCCGTAGGCGGAAAACAATTCAGAAGGCTTCCCCTCCGGGGAAGCTGTCGCCGGAGGCGACTGATGAGGTCGTACCGACTTCCCAAAACGGCTTGACAACCTCGGGTGCTGACCTGCGAAAACGTCGATACTCCTTGACTGTTGAGCCTTGATTGTGGTAAAGTATCTACGGAAGCGGTAGCTGGTCGTGAGATTTCCACTATAGTCTGTTTTTGCAGACTGGAAGTAGAGGATCGACCTACCGCTTTCCCTTGACTTATTTCATTCTCTATGCTATTTTGATAAAAAGCACTGCGTGATGTTGAGCGAGCCCCTCCGGAAACGGCTGAGGGCACGGCGCCGCCGGCAGTGCTTTTTGCTATTTCGCCCTAAGCCTTCACCTTCGGGGAAGGTGGCGCGTCAGCGCCGGATGAGGTCTCTTCGTCTATCGTACCGGCTTAGAATAACGGCACGACCTCATCAGTCA
>ONTN01000073.1 GCA_900320765.1 uncultured Eubacteriales bacterium | reverse complement strand
TGATAGCTATTATATACCGCCTGTATGCGTTTTGCAAGAGGAAAATATTTGCTTATTCCCTGTAAAATAAACATAGCGTGTGATATAATAAAAACGAAATATCTCGAAAGGAGTGTCGGCGCTTGAGCGGCAGAGTTTATTTATGCATCGACCTTAAAAGCTTTTACGCATCCGTTGAATGCGTAGAGCGTGGCCTTGACCCGATGACTACGAATCTCGTCGTCGCCGATCCCGAGCGTTCGACCGGCACTATCTGCCTTGCTGTAAGCCCCTCGATGAAGGCTCTCGGAGTTAAAAACAGATGCCGCGTATATGAGATACCCGAGAGCATCGATTATATAATCGCTCCGCCCCGTATGAAGAAGTATATAGACTATGCCGCCGATATCTACGGGACATACCTGCGCTATGTTTCGCCCGACGATATCTACGTCTATTCGATAGACGAGGCCTTTCTCGATATAACCTGCTACCTCAAAACCTACGGTATGACGCCGCGCGAAATGGCGATATTCCTTATGGGAAAGGTGACAGAGGCCGTCGGAGTAAGGGCGACGGCAGGGATAGGAACGAATCTCTATCTTGCCAAGATCGCCCTTGATATAACGGCGAAGCACTCCCCCGATTTTATCGGGGAGCTCGATGAGGAGAGCTACAGGGCGAAGCTTTGGCGTCACCGGCCGCTTACGGACTTCTGGCGCGTCGGCCCCGGAACGGCAAGGCGGCTTGCCCGCCTCGGGATATTCGATATGCGCGGGATAGCGGAGGCGGACGAGGCCGTGCTCTACAAGGAATTCGGGATTGACGCCGAGCTGCTTATCGATCACTCAAGGGGCATCGAGCCCGTCACCATAGCGGATATAAAGGCGTACAGGCCGCGCTCAAAGTCGCTCTCCTCCGGTCAGGTGCTTATGCGCGATTACAGCTTTGAGGAAGCGAAGATCATATTAAAGGAGATGACCGACTCTCTCTCCCTCGATATGGTGGATAAGGGGCTCGTGACCTCGTCTCTCGGCCTCTATATAGGCTATTCGAGCTCGATATCCAAAAAGCCATCGGGCGGAACTGTAAATCTCGGCTCCGAGACGAACGCAGACAGCGTTATGATCCCCGCTATGCTCTCCCTTTTTGAGAGCACAGCGGATAAGAAAGCGCCGATAAGAAGGATCAACATTTCAACCGGCGATCTTATCGACGATCCGGGCTTCTTCCAGGCGAGCATTTTCGACGCGGAGAATGACGGCTCCGAGCTTATAAAGAACAGAAAGGTCCAGGAGGCCGTGCTGAAAATACAAAAAAAGCACGGCAAAAACGCCATACTCAAGGGAATGGATTTTGAGGACGCGGCAACGCGGCGCGAGCGCAACAGGCAGATCGGAGGGCATAAAAGTGGCGAATAGACCCGATCACAGAATGAGCATTGCGGACAGGGCAAAGCAGTTTTCGTCCTTTGACGCTCTCTCCGGGCTTGAGGCGGCGCTTGAGAAAAAGAGACGCGAGCTGGGCTTCGTGGAAAAGGCCGTGCTCAGCGAGGACGCCGAGGAGGCGCTGAACGAGAAGCTTATCTCCCTGAGAAAGGGGCTCAAGGTTTCCGTCAGGCACTATTCCTCGGGCGAGTACGCTTTAACGACCGGGATTGTGACAGCCGTTGACAAGCTTGAGCTGTTTCTTAAGATCGGCGATGAAAAGATATTCTTTGACGATATCGACGACATACTTTACGAATAGGGGTATTAGGATGAAAAATATACTTGAGGCTCCGTTTATTACCGAAATCGCACGAACGACCGCGAATATGTACGCTCTTGGGTGGGACGAGAGAAACAGCGGCAATATAAGCCTTCTTCTCGATGAGACTGAGGTGCGGGAGTATCTCGACGTTACGAACGTTCTGCGCGTCCTCCCTATCGGTTTTTCAGCCGGAAGCCTCGCCGGAAGATACTTTCTCGTTACCGCGACGGGAAGCTATTTCAGAAACGTCAGGTACGATCCCGCCGCAAATCTCGGCATCGTCAGGATATCGGAGGACGGGGGCTCGGCAGAGCTCCTTTGGGGCTTTAACGGCGGCGGCAGGTTTACCTCCGAGTTTCCAACGCATATGATGAGCCACGCAGTCCGTCTCAGGGCCGACCCGGAAAACCGCGTTATAATGCACTGCCATCCAAACGATCTTATCTCGATGACCCACGTTCACGAGCTCGACGAGAGGGCGTTCACAAGAACGCTTTGGAAAATGTGCACGGAGAGCATAATGGTATTCCCGGACGGGGTCGGTCTTTTACCGTGGATGCCCTGCGGTACCGTTGAGATCGGAGAGGCGACGGCTGAAAAGATGAGCCGCTCCCGCCTTATAATCTGGGCTCTGCACGGGATATACGCCGCAGGCAGAACGCTTGACGAGGCGTGCGGCCTTATCGAAACAGCCGACAAGGCGGCGAACGTGTATTTGAAGATAGCGCCCTTCCCCGTCCGCAATTCGATAACCGACCTAATGCTGCGAAAGCTCGCGAGTGAGCTCGGCTTAAACGTCCGCGAGGGATATTTGGAGGACTGAAAAAAGAGACCGGGAATGAGGCTCTTCATAAAAAAGTGCCACCTTCTCATTGAACATGAGGTAATTGACCACGTCAATCATCAATGATATAATGACAAAAAATTGATAATCAGTTAAGTGAAACTTGAACGATCAAGGGAGTGAGCGTGTCATGGAAGAGAGACGCACGTTGAGAGGATTTACGAATAAGCTGTATGGCGGGATCAACCTTACTTGGCTTGGAGTAATTCTGTATGCTGTAGGAACGGCAATTTTGACTACTATTTTTCTTGTTGTTCCGATATTTAAAAACACGTCCTTTATGAGGATGGGCGAAACTTTAGAGGCATGGATTTTTTTCGCTGTCATTATCATCGCGAACGCCAAAAGCCCCCTTGACTCGGCACTTAAGACTTTTGCATTTTTCCTGATCAGTCAGCCGCTGATCTATCTGCTGCAGGTTCCGTTTACCTGGCAGGGCTGGGGGATCTTTCAGTACTATAAGCATTGGTTTATTCTGACGCTGTGCACATTTCCTGCCGCGTATATCGGCTGGTACATCCGGAAAAAGAACTGGCTCAGTCTTCTCATCCTGATGCCGGTGCTGATTCTTTTGGCCTATCTCTGCGAAGACGGCCTGAAGCACGTGATCCATCAGTTCCCGAGCCTGCTGATCATGGTCGTGTTCTGCATCCTCCAGATTCTGATTTATCTGTATGCATTTACGGAGAAGCTGCCGCAAAGGCTCGTTGGAGTGCTGGTACCGATCGCAGTCATTGCGGTTATGCTGCTCATGCCGAAGAATGTTGACTTTTCTTCGAGTCAGTTTCTTCCCGATAACCCCGTATTGACAGAAAATGCAGAAGTTGCAGTAGACGATACCGGGATCGCTGACATTTCGGTATCGGGTACAGGGGAAGACAGTACGGTTTTGGTTCAGGCGCACGCTTACGGTGACACTTCTTTTACCATAAAAGACGGTGACAAGGAGTACCAGTACAATCTCCGTATTTATGAGGATGATTTAGGAAGCAGTCAGATCGATATTACATCCAAATAGATTGCGATTCTCCCTCGAAGACTTTCGCCTTCGAGGGTTTTCGTTTACTCCCACGGTCGGGGGAGCGTGCACGCGGGGAGCTTCAGCGCCGTTTCCATCTGATGCGCGGGGAGGAACGCAGCAGAATCGGAAAGAATTGCCGAACCCATCGTTTTGTGGTATGATCCAGACAAATCTGGATTTGAGGAGGGATGACGCTTGATCAAGATATCTCTGTTAACCGGGGAAGTGTTCTTTACCATGCTGTGGTTCCTCATCAGAGGACTGATATGGATACAACAGAAGAAGATCGTCTGGAAAAGAGAAGCTTTCCTTCTTTTGATGTATGTCAATCTTGCGGTTCTGATTCGCTTTGTTTTTTATCCCTTTTTCACTGTCAACGGTCAGGTTCAGCCGCTGATCATCAGCATGAACAGCATTCAGCCGCTTCGGGTCAATTTGATTCCGCTTGTAAACATTCTGGATTATGACATTAAACGCGAAGCTGCAATTAATATCATCGGAAACGTCAGCATGTTTATCCCGACGGGCATCATTATGCCAATTCTGTACAGGCGTCTGGATTGTGTTTGGAAAGTGCTTCTTGCCGGCGCGGGGTTGTCTTTTGTGATCGAGATGATCCAATTGCTCTTTCCCGGAAGTGTAACCGACATCGATGATCTGATCCTTAATACTGCTGGTGTGGCAATCGGATATGGCATTTATAAACTTGTATACCGTTTAATAAGAAAAGCATAAGTTCCCGTTTGTCGGGATCAATCATGTTCACGTTTCCCTCGAAGGCTTTTGCCTTCGAGGGTTTTCGTTTACTCCCACGGTCGCGGGAGCGTACACTCGGGGAGGTTCAGCGCCGTTTCCATCTGATGCGCCGGGATGAGCTTCGCTCGGTCGTCCAGGTGGGCGTAGAACTTCAGCGTCGTGGTGACGTCGCTGTGGCCGACCCAGTCGGAGACGGTGTTGATCGGAATGCCGCTCTGCACCAGCAGCGTTGCGCAGGAGTGGCGCAGATCGTGGAACCGGATGCGCGGCAGATCGTTCTTTTTCAGCAGCGCACGAAACGTCGATGACACGTAACTGGGGCGAAAGAGGTTGCCGAGCTCGTCCACGAATACATAGCCGACAAACTCCGGATTGTAGGAGTTTCCGGCGAGCTTTCGGTTTTCCTCCTGCCGGGCCTTCAGCGCCATGAGCTGCGTTTTGAAGCCCGGCGCGAGCGGCATGGTGCGGCGGCTGGAGCGGTTCTTGGCGCGGTCCTGCTGCACCAGCGTCTGCTTGCCGTCGATCTTGCACTCCGTCACCGTGTGGCGGATCGTGAACACGTTCCGCTCAAAGTCGATGGCGTCCCACCTGAGCCCCAGCGCCTCGCCGCGGCGCATCCCGTAGAACGCGACCATCTGAAACAGAAGCCCGAGCTTGTGGGTCTTGGTGGCCTCGAACAGCGCCTCCAGCTGCTGGGCGTTGTAGTACTTCGCCTCGTAGTCGTTGTTCTTCGGCGGCTGGGTCTTGTCCGTCGGGTTGAAGGGGATCAGATCCATCATCACCGCGTGCTTGAGCGCCCGGTGGATGTTGGCGTGCTCCCGGCGGACGGAGCTGCCGGAGACCTGCTCCAGCCGGTAGAGATAGTACGACTGGATGTGCCGTCCCTGCAGCTCGCCGAGGGTGATGCCGAGAGCGCGGAACCACGGGGCGATGTGCTTGTGCACGTGCTCCACATAGCCGTTGTAGGTCGTGACGGCGGTGTTGCTCTTTGCGATGGCGAGCCACGCGATCATGTAGTCGGCGAAGAGCATGTCCGGCCCGAGCTCGCCGGGCTTGCGCTCCTTCGGCGGGACGAAGCTCCGGCGCTTCTCCGCGAGCAGCTTCTCGGCGGCGCGTTTGTTGCCGCGCACCGTGAGACCCGTTGCGAACCAGGGCTGCTTGCGCTTCTTCGAGACCGGATCGCGGTAGCTCAGTACGATGTAGTAATGGCATCGTATTTCATCTTATACGCAAACGCCTTTTCGCTTGGCAGGATGTGCTCCCGGTGGAGGTTGCTGTCCACGAGGGCGATGGCGGCGGCGTCCCGATCCAGCGTGCGGATCATGGCGGGCACCTCATGCAGCCCTGCGACCTTTGCTGCGAAGAGCCGCCGGTGTCCGGAAACCACCTCGTACTCTCCGGGCACGTCCTCCAGCGGACGGACGATCAGGGGAGAGAGGATGCCGTGCTCCTGGATGCTCTCCGCGAGGGCGTCCATCTCCGCGTCGTTGCGAACGTAGTACGGATGGTCCCGGAACGGGTGCAGGCACTCCACCGCAAGCAGAGTGGTCTGGCTCATTTCTCAATCCCCCTCTGCTTGTAATACGGCATGCAGATGTCGCTGATCTCGTTCAGGGTCTGTCCAATCTCCTTATGGATTCGCTTGACTTCCATCAGCGTTTCGTCTGTGATGGGACGGTTCCGGACGTGACCCTCGATCTCATCGAGCTTGTGCAAAATCTCGTATCGAAAACAATGTTGTTTGTCAAATTTGCTGAATCGCTATATCCAGAGAATAAAAAAGTTGCCGCCCAAACCGGGCGGCAGCTTTTCCAATATGATCTTCATAATTATTAACCATAACTTATTATGGTAAACTAAAATGGAATATTTTCAACCACAGGTTCAATGACAGTCCTTCAGATTCATACTAAAATGTGCGCAGATCACAACGAACGAGGTGAAGCACATGAATCTGAAAGAAGCATTCCGCTATCAGAACAAGCTGCAGTCCTTCCTGGACGAGGCGCAGGCCATCCTGAACCGGGACGAAAACATCACGAAGGTCGAGAAAACCTACCTGCGTCACAAGGTGATGCCCGAGGCGCAGGACGAGACTGTTCTGGTTGCGGCCGAGACCGAATACAGCGACCGCATCACGGACGTGGCGCGCTTCCTCGTGTGGCTGCTCGGGGAGAAGGAGCGGCTCTTCACGGCAATCCGCGCGGCGAAAGCGGCGCTGCCGGTGGACATGGACAGCGAGGTCAGCCTCAACGCGACCCGCCAGAACCTCGCCCGCACGTTCAAGCACATGAGCGACCTCCGCAGCTCCGAGCAGACTCTCTCCAACGGCGGCACGGGATACCGCTTCAACGCCGAGGGCAACCAAGTGTCCTACAAGTGCGACGTCCGGCGCGTGACGACGATCCACTATGACCGCAACGTCATCCGCCGTGAGCTGCAGAAGCTCTACCGCGCCGCGGACGAAATGTCCGCACAGCTGGATCTCTGCCTCGTTACGTCCAAGGTGGACTACGAGCCGCCCTTCGACGTGAACGTCAGCTTCTCCGAAGCCTTCGAGACCTTCGCCG
>ONTN01000076.1 GCA_900320765.1 uncultured Eubacteriales bacterium | reverse complement strand
CAGATATTGGTTTCGAACTCCTGTAAGGTCCTTTATGACCTCACCCGCAATAATAAGCCCTGCGACCGAGGGTACGAAGCTCACGCTGCCGGGTATGCTGCGCCGCCCCTCCTCGGGCTCCTCCCCGGAGGGAGCTGCGGGCTCCATCGGCGGCTCCTCGGAGTAGACCACCTTGAGTGAGTATATCCCGCGCTTTTTTAGCTCCTTTCGCATTATGCGGGCGAGGGGGCAGACCTTCGTCTCCGAAATATCGGCGACGCGGAACGCCGTGGGGTCGAGCTTGTTTCCCGCGCCCATGCTCGAGATGATGGGCACTCCCGCCCCGTTCGCGCGTAAGGCGAGCTCAAGCTTTCCCGTCACCGTGTCGATAGCGTCGATAACGTAGTCATACTGCGAAAAGTCAAACTGCCCTGCCGTCTCGGGCGTGTAAAAAACGTCGAATACCCTGACCTCAGTCTCCGGTGAGATCTTTCGCACCCTGTCACGGGCGACCTCGGCCTTCGGCCTTCCGACGGCGCCGTCCGTCGCTATTATCTGGCGGTTAATATTAGAAACGGAAACCGTGTCCTTGTCGATAAGATCGAGGGCGCCGACGCCGCACCGCGCGAGAGCCTCTACAGCGTAGCCGCCGACCCCGCCAATTCCGAAGACGGCGACGCGGGCGCTTTTCAGCTTCTCCATCGCCTCCGCGCCTAAGAGAAGCTCCGTCCGCGAAAATCTGCCGTCCGTCATTCGCTTACCCCCTGTATCTCGTAGGCGTCCAGAGCCGCCTGCCCCTTGGCGGTCAGCGCCATGCTGCCGTGGACGGGGTAGGCTGAGTATTCAGCGTAATCAAAGTTTTTAAGCGGGATATCGTAATCGAGGCTTATGAGTCCCTTCAGCATAAGCCAGGTGAGCGTATCTCTTATCTTCTCGCCACAGTCGATAAATACGGGGTCGAGCCCGGCCTCCTTCGCCCCGAAGGGGAGGAAGGGGAGAGAGCGAAAGCGCAGAAGAAAATCCAGCTCCTCTTTAGTGAGACTTAAGTCCCCGCCGCGGCAGCCGCCGCAGCATTTATTATCCTTGTTTTCCATATCATCTTACCTCTTCAATAGTTCCGCCGCCGACGACGGCGTCTCCGTCATAGAAAACAGCGGCCTGACCCGGCGTCATAGCCCTCTGCGGCTCGTCGAAAAGAAGGCTTGCCCTTCCGCCGGGCAGGGGGGACAGCAGGGCGGGCTTCATATTCTGACTGTACCTCGCCTTAGCTTCTACCCTGATGGGCTCATATAGCTCTGGGATAGAAATGAAATTGAGCCCGCCGACAATAGCCTCCCGGCGCATAAGCTCTTTTTCCGAGCCGATCGTGACCGTGTTCTTTTCCATATCCTTCCCGGTGACGAAGACCCTCTCGCCCATCGCGATTCCGAGACCGCGCCTCTGCCCGAGGGTGTAGCGCACGGCTCCGCGGTGGCGCCCGAGTATCGCTCCGTCTGCGCTGAGGTAATCGCCCGGCTCGTAGGTCTTTCCGGTGTAGCTCTCCATAAAGACCCCGTAGTCCCCGCCGGGGATAAAGCAGATATCCTGACTGTCGCGCTTGCGGGCGTTCAATAGCCCCTCGCTCTCCGCGATATCCCTCACCTCGCTCTTTTTAAGAGAGCCGAGGGGGAAGACGGTGTGCGCCAAAACGTCCTGACTAAGGGAGTAGAGAACGTAGGTCTGATCCTTTTCGGAGGACTCAGCCTTTTTTAGAAGCCAGCGCCCGGATACGGGATCGCGCTCGATCTTCGCGTAATGCCCGGTAGCGATATTTTCAAGCCCGAGCTGACGCGCTTTCGCGAGCATCATCGGGAACTTGAGCTTTCTGTTGCACTCAACGCAGGGGTTCGGCGTAAGCCCCGCCTCGTAGGCGGCGACGAAGCTTTTTACCACGAGCTCGTCAAATTCGCGGGAGAGATTGAAAACGCGGTGCTCTATCCCGAGACGGGCGCAGACCGAGGCGGCGTCGCCTATATCGCCCTCGGCTCCGCCGTGCAGCAGCATCGTGCCGCCAGCGCAGCGGTGGCCTTCGCGCAGCATAAGAAGGGCTGCAACGGAGCTGTCCACCCCGCCGGACATCGCGATAAGCGCCGACTTTTCCATAAACTATCCCCTCCCTTGCTGCCGCAATTATACTAAAGCGGCGGTGCAAAGTCAAATGTTAACGGTTTCTTAATTGACTTATGATTTCCGCGGGTGTATATTCCCATTTGGAAAAATCATTCAAAGGAAGTGCAGCTCAAAATGCCCAAAAAGCAGTTTAAGGCCGAGTCCAAAAGGCTTCTCGACCTTATGATCAACTCAATCTACACACATAAGGAGATATTCCTCCGCGAGCTTATCTCCAACGCGTCCGACGCCTGCGATAAGCTACTGTATAAATCGCTCACCGAGAATATCGGCTTAAACCGCGGCGACTTCAAAATCACGCTATCCCGCGACGAGGCCGCCCGCACCATTACCGTGAGCGATAACGGAATCGGTATGGATAAGGACGAGCTCGAGGCCAATCTCGGCGTTATCGCCGCCTCCGGCACCTTAAAGTTCAGAAATGAGGTCGGCGAGGAGCCGCTCGATACCGACGTTATCGGTCAGTTCGGCGTCGGCTTCTACTCCGCATTTATGGTGGCGGACGAGGTTTCAGTTCTGACGAAGAAATACGGCGAGGAGAGCGCATGGCTCTGGACCTCCTCGGGAGTTGACGGCTATACGATAGCCGAGGCCGAGAAGGATACCTGCGGCACCGAGATCACCCTTCACCTTAAGGAGGACACCGAGGACGAGAAGTATTCCGAGTTCCTCGGCGAGTGGAGAATAAGGCAGCTCGTTGAGAAGTATTCCGACTATATCCGCTTCCCGATTATGATGGAGGTCTCAAAATCCCGTGTGAAGGAGGGCTCTGATCCCGAGAAGCCGGAGTACGAGAGCTATACCGAGGTCGAAACGCTCAACTCCATGGAGCCGATCTGGCAGAAGGCCAAGTCTAACGTTACGGACGAGGAGTACGCGAAGTTTTACGAGGAGAAGTTCCACGACTTTGAGGCGCCGCAGCGCGTTATCCACGTTTCCGCCGAGGGCGCAGTCCAGTATAAGGCGCTGATGTTCATCCCGGCGAAGACGCCGTACGATTATTATACCCGCAATTACGAGCGCGGACTCCAGCTCTATTCCGGCGGCGTTCTTATTATGGACAAGTGCGCCGACCTTCTCCCCGAGTATTTCCAGTTCGTCCGCGGCGTCGTCGATTCCCCCGACCTTTCGCTCAACATCTCCCGTGAGCTATTGCAGCACGACAGGCAGCTCAAGCTCATCGCGAAAAACCTTGAAAAGAAGATAAAGGCAGACCTTATAAAGCTTCTGAAGGACGACCGCGAGGGCTATGAGAAGTTCTGGAAGAACTTCGGCCGCCAGATAAAATACGGCTGCGCCGAGGGCTACGGAGTAAACCGCGAGCTTCTCTCCGACCTTCTGATGTTCTATTCCTCCACTCAGAAGAAGCCCGTGACCCTCGAGGAGTACGTTTCCGGAATGAAGGAGGATCAGAAGTATATCTACTACGCCGCCTGCGAATCGCCCGAGAAGGCGGAGAGGCTCCCGCAGACCGAGGCTCTTCGCGAGAACGGCACCGAGGTGCTGTATTTCACCGAGGAGGTCGACGAGTTCGTCGCGCAGATCCTCGGAAAGTTCAAGGATAAGGAGTTCCGCTCCGTTCTCGACGGAGAGGTGAGCGAGGAGGCGGAGAAAAAGGCGAGCGAGGCCTCCGACGCGCATAAGGCGACGTTCGACTTCGTGAAGAGCGTCCTCGGCGACAAGGTCAAGGAGGTCCGCGCCTCCGCGAGACTTAAATCCCACCCCGTCTGCCTTGCGGCGGGCGAGGGCTTGAGCTTCGAGATGGAAAAGTACTTCAAGGCTGTCCAGCCGGACGCCGGCATCAAGGCGGAGAGAATACTTGAGCTCAACTGCGACCACCCCGTTTTCGCTGCCCTTGAAAAGGCTGTGAGCGAGGATGAGGAGAGAGCGAAGAAATACGCAAAGCTACTCTATTGCCAGGCGCTTCTCATCGCCGATATGCCCCTTGAAGACCCCTCGGAATACACCGATCTCGTCTGCGAGCTTATGGTATGAAAACAATACCGGACGGAAACCCGTCCGGTATTACCTTATCTAAAGGGTTCTATAATAATTGAGCTATTTTTTACCCCACGTACTCATAGCCCGCGGTCTCGACTGCGGCCTTGAGGTCTGCCTCGGGGACTTCCTTTGAGAGGGTGAGGACTACCTCGTTTGCCTCGTGATTTGCGGCGGCGGCCTCGACGCCGTCCAGCTTCTCGAGAGCGTTCTTAACGTGCATTTCGCAGTGGTGGCACATCATTCCTTTTACCTTGATAGTTTTTTCCATTTTAATATCCTCCTCGGTTTCATTTATTATTTGCTCCGGCAGCTCGACCGGGGCTTTTTTTCTGTCCTTTTTTGCGCTCTTTGGGTCAAAGAGATTCAGCCTCAGGGCGTTTGATACTACGGTGAAGCTCGAAAGACTCATCGCTGCCGCCCCTATCATCGGGCTGAGCGTTATCCCGAGACCGGTAAAGGCCCCCGCAGCGAGCGGGATGCAGACCGCGTTATAGAAGAACGCCCAGAAAAGATTCTGCTTTATATTCCTGAGCGTCGCCCGCGAAAGCCTTACGGCGGCGGGCACGTCGGAAAGCCGGGAGTTTACGAGCACTATGTCGGCAGCGTCGATAGCGACGTCAGTTCCCGCACCGATCGCGATTCCCGTGTCCGCCCTCGTGAGGGCGGGGGCGTCGTTTATCCCGTCGCCCACCATAACGACCTTGCCGTATTTCTGAAGCTCGCGTACAGCCGCCTCCTTGCCGTCCGGCAGAACTCCGGCGATTATCCTGTCCACCCCGGCCTCTCGGCCTACGGCCTCCGCCGTGCGGCGGTTATCGCCCGTCAGCATAACGACTGATACGCCCATATCTCGAAGCTCGGCTATCGCCCGGGGAGCTTCGGGCTTCATCGTATCGGCGACGGCGATGATACCGATAAGCTTCCCGTCACGCGAGAAATACAGGGGAGTTTTTCCCTCCCCGGCAAGCCTTTCGCCAAGAGCCTTCGCCGACTCGGGAACGGCGCCGATAAAGCTTATCTTTCCGCCTTTCAGCCGCTGCCCGTCAAGCACAGCCTCAAGCCCGTTTCCGGCTACGGCGGAGAAATCACGCACCTCGATCGGGGCGATTCCGCGCCCCTCCGCCTCGGCTATGACCGCCCTCGCGAGCGGGTGCTCGCTTTTAGCCTCGAGCGAGAGGGCAAGGGAGAGAAGCTCTTCCTCGGTATGCCCGGCCTCGGGCATGATATCCGTTACCCTCGGCTCGCCCTCTGTTATCGTGCCGGTCTTGTCCAGAACTGCTATCTGAGCCCGCCCGGCCTCCTCGAGGCTTGCGGCGGTTTTAAAGAGTATCCCGTTTTTCGCGCCTATCCCGTTGCCGACCATTATCGCCACCGGAGTCGCAAGCCCGAGGGCGCAGGGGCAGGAGATAACGAGAACGGAGATTCCCCGCGGCAGGGCAAAGCCTATGCCCCGGCCGAGAATTAGCCATACCGCCGTGGTTATCAGGGCTATCGCCATAACGGCGGGTACGAACACGGCTGAGACCCGGTCCGCAGTCTTCGCTATCGGGGCCTTCGTCGCCGCGGCGTCGGATACCATCTTTATTATCTGCGAGAGCGTCGTATCCTCTCCGACGCGGGTCGCCCTGCATTTTAAAAAACCGGAGGTGTTCACCGTGGCGGCGGAAACGCTGTCGCCCTCGGACTTATCGACCGGTATCGACTCACCGGTGAGAGCCGCCTCGTTGACGGCGCTCGAGCCTTCGACAACGACGCCGTCGACCGGGATCGATTCGCCCGGGCGAACGGTGAAAATATCGCCCTTCTGTACCTCGGCTATGCCGACCTCGACCTCTTTCCCGTCGCGGACGACTGTTGCCGTCTTCGGCGCGAGCTTCATAAGACCCTTTAAAGCGCTCGTCGTTTTGCCCTTGCTCCTCGCCTCGAGCATCTTGCCAACGGTGATGAGGGCGAGGATCATTGCCGCGGATTCGAAATATAGCTCGTGCATATACTCCATCGCCGATTCCGGATGCAGCGTCATCATAAAGAGAGCCCAGGTGGAGTAGACGAAGGACGCGCCCGAGCCGAGAGCGACGAGGGTATCCATATTCGGCGAGCGGTGCATTAGCCCCTTGAAGCCGGAAATAAAGAACTTTTGATTTATAACCATCACGACGGCGGCGAGCAGAAGCTCCGCTATTCCCATGCCAATATGATTTCCCGAGAGAAACGGCGGAAGCGGCCAGCCCCACATCGTATGCCCCATCGAGATATACATAAGCACAAGAAGAAAACCGACCGAGGCGATAAGCCGCCTTTTCAGGGCGGGCGTCTCCCTGTCGGCGAGGGCGTCCTCGTCGGGGGCGGCGTCACGCTTTGCGCCCTTCTTCGATGCTCCGTAACCCGCCTCGGTTACGGCCTTTATTATCTCCGCCTCGCTTGCCGTGCCCTCAACGCCCATCGAATTGGTGAGCAGGCTGACGGCGCAGCTTGTCACACCGGGAAGGGAGGAAACGGCTTTTTCAACCCGCGCCTGACAGGCGGCGCAGCTCATTCCCGTTACGTTGTATTGTTCCATCTAAATCACCTTATAAGCTTCTCAATAAGTCCGACAA
>ONTN01000039.1:2531-12154 GCA_900320765.1 uncultured Eubacteriales bacterium | reverse complement strand
TTTCGATGTTAATATTTATCTTCCGAGCTTTTTTTTTTTTTTTTCCGGGTTCATCGCCGCCCTTACCGCGGCCTCCGCCGTGATTTTTCCGGCCTTGTAAAGCCTCAGGATCGAATCGTCCATACCGAGCATGCCCTCGGCGGACGAGGTCTGTATCGCTGAGTCGATCTGATGGATGCGGCTGTCTCTTACCATGCTCCTGATCGCGTTATTGAGGTGCATTATCTCAAACGCGGGAACGAGACCGCCGTTCACGGTCGGGATAAGCTGCTGAGATATGACCGTTTTAAGCACCTGGGAAAGCTGCACCCTTATCTGCTGCTGCTGAGTGGGCGGGAAAACGTCGATGATACGGTCTATCGTATTCACTGCTCCCACCGTGTGTAGGGTGGAGATAACGAGATGCCCCGTTTCCGCAGCCGTCATTGCGGTCTGAATGGTGTCGAGGTCGCGCATCTCTCCGAGGAGTATGACGTCCGGCGCCTGACGAAGGCTGGCGCGAAGGGCTGTCACATAGCTCTCAGTATCCGTGTTGAGCTCGCGCTGGCTCACAACGCTGAGCTGATTTCGGTGGATGTACTCAATCGGGTCCTCGATCGTTATGATATGCGCGTTCCTCGTTTTGTTGATCTGGTCGACGATGCAGGCAAGGGTCGTGGATTTTCCGCTGCCGGCAGGGCCGGTGACAAGCACCATCCCCCTCGTCTGATTCGCGATCTTCATAATCTCATCGGGAAGGCCGAGCTCATTTCTGTCCGGTATTCCGAATTTGACGACTCGAATAACAGCGGCCATGGAGCCGCGCTGCTGGAATACGTTTACCCTGAAGCGGGCAAGGCCGGGCACGGAAAGGGAAAAGTCGTCGTCCCAGGCGTGTACGTTCTGCGGGAGCTCGCGCCCGGCCATATCGTAAAGCTCGCGCACCAATGCGTTTGAGTCGGCGGGCATCAGTCTGTCTTCGCCGATCTGTCTGATCTCGCCCTCAGTTTTCACGGAGATAGCTTTTCCCGCAATCAGAAAGAGGTCGGCGGCGCTGTTCTGCACCGCGTACTCCATATATTTCTTTACGCTTTCCATTCTAAAGCCTCCCGAGAATTAGATATCAGAAGATGTTCTCTCCGTCCCAAACGTCAAGCGAATAATCGGGCTCCCATTCGCCGACGTAGACGGTCTGCCATTTGAGGACCGTACACTCTCCCCTGTCTATCGCCACTTGAACAGTAAGCGCCTGCTCCCCGCCCGCGGGGATAGAGAAAGAGTAGGTCGTACCAAATACCGTCTCCTCCTTCAGGTGGTCAACGGTCGGTTCCTTGCCCGCCAGTATATCTGAAACTATCAGTGTGGCTTTTGTATCAGCTTCATAATAATCACGGGCCATCTGCGCGTTAACATTAGAAAGCTTTTGCTCTCTCTGAGCCGTAGCATACGTAAGCACGGTAAAAATTGCAAGGCAGAGGACGCAGAATATCATTACGAGAGAAACTGCTCCCGAAACAGAACCGCCTCTTTTCATCTTGCCACCTCCAGTACCGCAACGGGCCAGGAAACGAGCTCCTTCTCAGCGTTTCCGACGCTGACTATAGCTTCGTCGTCTTTTTCGGTGATGGTGAGAGTGAAGCTTGCGGAAGCGGGATCGGAAACGGGATTCCATGCGCTGTCGTAGTACAGCGAGAAGCTTCCGTTCGATTCATCAGCACCGTAAAACCTTGCGGTGGCGGAAACATCGCCGCCGCACGCTTTATAGCCTTCGGAGACGGAGCGGGCTTTGTTGACCGCCATATTTAAATCGGCGCTCTCAGAGCTTACCGTTTCAGCCTTGGCAAATAGCCCGAGGCAGATAGCGGCGCAGAATATGAAAACTCCTACGGCTATCAACAATTCAATTGTAAACAAACCGGAACGAGTCGGCCGCAAGCGATTATCCATAGTCTTCACCACTTCTCAAATAGATGTCCGCTGTTTCAGCATGTCCGGACTCGTCGGTAAACGTAAGGCGCAGCAGGCCGGGAGTTGGCACATCAACTTCCAAAGCCATTGCATCGGAGATGACCTCGCCGTCACCCGGAGTAAACTCTGTCAGGTCTTCGCACAGAAGCTCCATTAACTTGCGGTTATAAACGTAAATAATGTTTTCATAAACATCTTCGCCATCAACGAGAGTCATGAACACCGCATCTTGACCGCCAAACTGTCCTGCGTACACTGATTCGTAAGCATCGGAAGAATGTACCTTTGCGGTTATATAGCTTAATCCGACCCTCTGGCGCGAGCTCGTTTCCACTCTTTCGGCAACGTGGCGATATACAATGGCGCCTGACGCTATGCTCAAAAGCAGAGCAGCGCCGAAAATTACGGTTAGTATGATCGCGGCAATAGTTCCGGACCCTGTTCTTCTCTTCATCCGAACACCGTCCTATCCAAAACCGTTATCTCCGGCATTATGTTCGAGGCGAAAATCTCATACTGAACGATGTACTTTTCCTCATCTACCGCTATGCCGCTCTGCGCCTTGAGATCCTCATAGGTGGCGGGATAAGCGCCCTCCAGCGCGTAGACGCTGACGGCAGCTTTTCTTATAGCGTCCTCCGCGAGCTTGAGTCCCTCCCTGTCGGACGCCTCTGATGCTTTGCTCACGGCAGAAAGCACAATAGCCGCAACTATAGCGAATACGCAGAGGCCGAGCAGTACGGAAAGCCATACGCCGCGGTTTCTGTAATTTCTTTTCATCTTCTTATCCTCAGCCTATGCTCTGTAATAGGCCCATAAGAGGAAGCATAACGCTGACGAGGATAAGACCCGCAAGCACGCTCGTAATCACTACGATAGCGGGCTCAACCGTTCCTACCAGCTTATCGATGGAGCGCAGGCTCTCCTCCTCCTGCCTCTTTGCGAGATCGTCAAGCGTCTCTGGCAGGTTTCCGGTGCGCTCAGCAAGCTTCAGAAGCCTGCAATCGCGGTTCGAGAACAGGTCGCAGCCGGCAAGAGCGTCGGCCGGGCTGACTCCGGCCTCTATATCGGCGCGGCATTTCGCCGTCTTCTCATCAATTTCTTTAGCGCCGCCGCAGAGCTTTGCGGCAAGCTCAACGGACTCGTCCATGCTCATTCCGCTGGCAGTCGCCATAGCCATTGAAGAGGCAAAACGGGATACCGCCATCTTGCCGAGCACGCCTTTTCCGCCGAAGTTCTTCTTAAACCACGCGGCAAAGCCGGTGCGGAGCGAGGGAACGGCGGCTATAACTATGGCTATTACCGCAATAACTCCCACGATAGCGGCAAGAACTGTGCCGACCTTCGCAAGCGCCGAGCCAAAGTTCATCATACCGGTGGCAAAGCCGCCCATCTTTACGCCGAGCTGGGCAAACACGCGGTCAAATACCGGAAGCACCTGGGTGATGAGCAGGATAACGACGGCGATCATTACGACAAGCAGAATGACCGGAACGGTAAATGCCCCGATAGCGTCGGAGCGCATACGGTTCTGGCGCTCATAGTGATGCTGGAGGGAGAGAAGCACGTCCTCAAGGCGGCCGGTATTCTCCGCCAGAGAGATCATATCGACCATATACTCCGGAAACGCCTCAGTCTTATTCAGTGCCTCGGCAAGGGGCATTCCCTCATTTGTATAGCTGCAAAGCGAGTCGAGCCACGATAGGACCTCCTTATCCGTCTCGTCCTCGCGGAGGAGACCGAGGCCCTCAGATACGGGGATGCCGGAGCGGACCATCTGGTAAAGCTCCCGGCAAAAAACGGGCAGATAATTCGCCGGTACCTTCTGTTTATTTCTTCCCAAAACCTTTCACTCCATTCTTAACAGTAATTATTTTAATACTGGTATTTCGCCGTGTAATTAGTGCCGTTTCCTATGTATTTCACCATCTGTTTTGTCTTTGAGGAGGATTTTCTTGAGCTTGAAGCGAAGGTGGGGTCCATACGCTCCCAGGTCTCGCCGTTAAAATATATCGCGGCAGTTATCCAGCCCTCGGTCTCGCTCCACACGTTTATCCACGCATGATTCCCGCCGCCCTTGACCGTTCCGGTTATGAGCTTTACGGGAACGCCCTGACTTCTCAGCATTGCGCTCATCAGGGATGCGTAGTCGAAGCAGATTCCCTTTCTTATAGACAGGATATTATCGACGTCTGGTATGTAACTCTTTATCTTCCCCGCCTTGATATCGGCCGCCTTATCGGTATCATAGGTAAGCCTTGAAATGACCCATTCATATACGGCGGCGACCTTTTCGAGATTGGTGGTGCAGTCCTTGCACACCTCAGCCGCTTTCGCTACGGTTTTGCTCTCTTCATTGAAGTTTACGTACTGATTCGGCCTTAAAAACGGAGCCAGTTCATCCGTAAGCTTTGCGGTAAAGGAGACGCTGATTATCTTCGTGTACTTCGTACCCGTAGTGTTCCTGTATATGCCCACAGTATAGGCGCCGCTGCCATCTGAGAGCGGGAAGGTCTCATAATCGCCGTTGTTTTTAAGATCGTAGGTATATTTTGTTTCCGGGCCCTGCAGTATTATTTTTATTCTGCTGTCCGTCTTCGCAAGCCAGGCGCACATTATATATCCGTCCTCAGTATTTGAGTAGTCGATAACGGCGGAGCTGTTGCTCTTGACCATCTTTCCTGAGGCCTCAGGTAAGAGGAGAAGCGAGATCGCAGGCGCGCCAGCCAGGGGTATTATATCATCTATGAGAAAGCCGAGGTCGACATCAGACATTTCCCCGGCGTCAAGCTCCGTGAGATCTATCTCATCCGCGCCGGCGGAAGCGCATGCCGATATAAGCCCAAGTATGATTACAAGCGAAAGAATAACGCACAGAATATTTTTGTTCATCAGATCACCGCCTGAAAAAAGATTATTCTATCCTATAATCAAGATACCATATGTTACGAGGTTTGTCAACAATTGCTTTTTCGCTTTTAAAAATAACAAAACACAGCTTCAAGTAACAGTTGACTCTTGCGCCTTACTTCTCTCCCCTCATATCTCAAGCCATACGCTCATAAGCTTAAGCAGACGGCAGCTATAAGGAACCAATGTCCGGGAGTGGTAAGATATGAAAAACTCTATCGAGGAGCGGGCAATAGAGCTCGCGGAATACATCATAGAGAGCCGCGCCACGGTGCGGGCGGCGGCGAAGAAATTCGGCATATCCAAAAGCACCGTACATAAGGACATATCCGAAAGGCTCAAGGCTTCGGACCGGAATCTATACCTGAAGGTAAAGGAGATACTTGAGTTCAACAAGTCCGAGCGCCATATCCGGGGCGGCGAGGCGACGCGACGTAAATACAAGGGATAAAATTATGGCATCGGTTTTTCCGATGCCATAATTATACTATGCTTATTCAATTCCGGTAAGGTCATATGAATCGAGCCATGCCGCCGCCTTTTCGCATACTCCCCTGAGGCAGGATTCCTCGAACGGGCTCTCAAGACCGGCGTTTTCAAGGAGCTCAGTAAACACGCGGCTGCCGCCCTGAACGGTATAAGCCATATACTTGCGCCAGGCAAGCTCTCTGTCCTCCTGCAGCATAGCCCAAAACTGGAGCGAAACGGTCTGCGCGAGGCAATAGTCGATATAATAGAACGGCATCTCGTAAATATGGCTCTGGCGCTGCCACCCCTCGCCGTCCGCGTAGAAGGGTATTTCTCCGTCGAGCCTGACCCACGGCATATACTCGCCGAGGAGCTTTTTCCATACGTCGTGGCGCTCGCGCGGGGTCATATCCGGCTTTTCATATACGATGTGCTGGAAGTGGTCCACCATGGTGCCGTAGGGAATAAACTGGAGAGCTCCGGCAAGGTGAGAATAGCGGAACTTGCGGGCGTCCGGACCGAAGAAGTCCTCCGCCCACGGCCACGCCATAAACTCCATGCTCATCGAGTGGACCTCGCAGGCCTCCATGCTCGGCCATACGTAGCTACCCGGAACGCGCTTGCGGTTTGTATAGCAGGCAAAGGCGTGACCGGCCTCGTGGGTAACCACCTCCACGTCGCCCTGAGTCCCGTTGAAGTTCGCGAAGATAAAGGGCACCTCATAGTCCGGGATGCTGGTGCAGTAGCCGCCGCCCTCCTTGCCCTCGGTCGAAAGGAGATCCATAAGCTCGTTTTCGCGCATAACCTTAAAGAACTCCGAGGTCTCTGGGCTCAGCTCGTCATAGAACTTGGAGCCGGCGTTTACTATGTCCTCCGGCGTGCCCTGCGGCTTCGGATTGCCAGAGCGGAAGGAGAGCTGGTTATCGGCAAAGCTCATCGGGTACTCTTTGCCAAGCCGCTTTGCCTGCTCGCGGTAGGTGGAATCGGCGACGGGGACGAGATACTTTCTCACAGCCGCGCGGAACTTCTCAACGTCGTCCTTTGTGTAGCAGTTTCTGCCCATACGGTAGTAGCCGAGCTCGGTGTAGCCGTCGTAGCCGAGCTTTCTGCCCATCTTGTCTCTCAGGTGGACGAGCTTGTCGTAGATATCGTCAAGCTCAGCCTGATGCTCCTTGTACCAGGCGCCCTCAGCCTTCCACGCGCGAAGCCTTATATCGTCGTCTCCGGAATTCTTAAACGGAGAGAGCTGCGAGAGAGTATACACTCCGCCGTCAAACGGGATCTGCGCCGAAGCGATGAGCTTCGCATATTGCATAGTGAGGTCGTTTTCGGCCTGGAGCTCGGGGATGATCTCGGGCGAGAAAGACTTGAGCTCGATCTCAGCGTTCAGGAACAGCAGCGAGCCGAATTCCTTTTCAAATTCCGGTCTGAATTTTGAGCTTAGAAGAGCCATAGTCCAGTTCTGCGAATACTCGCCAAGCTCGGGGCCGAGCTCGTTCCAGAAGTTCTGCTCCTCCTCATAGAACGAATCCCGAGTATCGATGGAATGGCGGATAGATACAAGGGTTCCGAGGGTCTCGATATGCTTAGTAAGCTTTTCCCGCTCAAGGAAAACCTCCCTCGCTGCCTCGTAGCTCTCGCTGGACTTAAGCTTCTCAGTAAGCTCAGTCAGCTCCGCCTTCAGCTTTTCGGCGTCGGGTCTTTCATATTTCATTTCAGAAAACTTCATAATAATTCCTCCCATTCAGGATACAATAATACATAGATTATACCACTTTTACCCGTTTCGTCAACACGTTTGGGCAGGGTTCGGCATAGTAATGATACAGCTAAAAGGAAAGCGAGTGATACATAAATGGAAACAAAATTTTTCCTCGGGGCAAATTCGCCGAGCGGCTTTTCATCGCTGTACCGTGACTTTGTCGATCCGGAAAAGGACAGGCTGAACATTATAAAGAGCGGTCCCGGGAGCGGAAAATCCACTTTTATGAGGCTGATTGCGGAGAGGGCCGAAAGCCTCGGGTATGACGTAGAGCTCATTCAATGCTCCGGAGACCCCGACAGCCTCGACGGGGTTTATATCCCCGCCAAGAATACCGCCTTTGTTGACGGAACTTCGCCGCACGTTATCGAGCCGGTATTCTGCGGGAGCGGCGATAATTATATCGACCTCGGAAGATTCTACGACCGCGCCGGCATTAGATCCGTTCACAGCGACATTATGGAGCTTACCGGGGCCTATAAGGCCGAGTATCAGAAGGCGTATAAGCTCATCTCAAGCGCAGAGAGTGCCAAAAGCGCGCTTTCTCCCGACAGCTCTGAGTACGTTTCCCGCGCCCTGAAGAGGATATCGAGCGTCCTCGCCCGCGAGATAAAAAGCTCCGGCAAAAAGAGTGGAAAGGTCAGACGGAGATATCTGAACGCTCTGACCTGCAGGGGCAAGATAACGCTATTTGAGACCGTCCCTCAGCTCGCGGAACGGGTCTTCCTCATTGACAGCGACGCCGGGCTCTCTAAGCCCGTTATGGCGGAGGTCCGCAGAAAAGCGGAGCTTATGGGCTGGGATATGATACTGTGCCTTTCGCCGATGGATCCGGGCGAGATTATGCACATTATTCTCCCTGAGCTCTCCTGCGCTTTCGTCTCCTGCCCTCCGGGAGAGGCCTATCCCTATCCGGTTTACCGGCACATCCGCCTCGACTCGATACCGGACTCGGCCTTTATGCGGGCTGTGAAGGACTCGAAAAAGCTGCCGGAGGCAATTTTATCGGAGACGATCAAGAAGCTTCAAAGGGCAAAGGAACTCCACGATGAGCTTGAAAAGGTCTATAACCCCTTCGTAGACTTCGACTCGGTACGCGCTCTCGCGATAAATGAAGCGGACAGCTTATTCGGATAAAATAAAATCGGGCGCTCCGCATTATCGCGGAGCGCCCTGCGTCTTTATTGATTATCTGCCGAAGCCCTTAAAGAAGTCGCTGAGGGGCTTGACAACGTCGTTTAAGTTCTTGATGGCGTCGTTAAGGCTGTCAAAGTCGATCTCATTGAGCTTTTTGACCGTATCGGTAACGGCGTCGGTATTCTCGTCCAGCACGCCGTTTACGTTCTCCATCATCTTGTCCGTATCGGTGACCAGCTTGTTTATGTTTGCAAGGCTCTCGGGAACGTCCTCATCAATGATCCTGTCGACCTTCTTCACCTCAGTATGTACCTGGTCGACAAGCTCTGCCGCGCGCGGGACGATCCGGAACAGGGCTGCGGTAAGAATTATAACGAAAAGAACAATGACTATGGAGGTTATCCGCATATACCAAAGGCGTTTTTTCTGGCAGCGCAGCACCTCGGCGAGCATTTCCTCTGTGCTTCTGGATTCATCTTTTTTTGCTTCTGTCATTTTGGCTCCCCCTATTATGCTTTTGTATACATATAATAACATACGTGCCTTAATCGTTCAAGCATTCTCTTCGTTTTCTCCTGTTGACAGCGGCGGGGGATTTTAGTATATTGTAGGAGAAGAATACACCCGAAAGCGGTCAGTTTATGAATAAAACGCTCAGAATTATACTGATTATCGCGCTCGCTGCCGTGTTCTGCTTTTCCGCCTATATGATAATAAGCGACGTTGCAGAGTCTCACCGCGAAAAGGAGGCATACTCCTCTCTCGCCGATCTCGTGCACTCGCGCGAGCAGGAGCTTGCAGAAGCCACACAGTCCGGGGAGAGCGGCGGCGAGACCGTTCCCGGATCAAAATACATCCCGAAGAAGATCACGGGCGACGACGGCACCGACGGTCAAGGCGGCGAAGCTCCCGCCGTTCCCGTCTACGCCGAGTCCGGCATCCTCTATCAGTACGACGCCATCTATGCGATGAACAACGATTTCGCCGGATGGCTGTACATTGAGGGCGCAGGCGTCGATTACCCGGTTATGTACACTCCGAGAAGCGAGCAGTACTACCTCCGCAAAAACTTTGAGAAAAGCTACGCTACCGGCGGCTGCCTCTTCATCGGGAAGACCTGGTCCGAGGATTCAAACCAGACTATCATCTACGGGCACAATATGCACGACGGCAGTATGTTCGGCCACCTGCACGATTACAAGAGCAAGGAATACGCCCTTGAGCACAGCATAATCCATTTTGACACTCTCCATGAGGCGAGGGAATACGAGGTCGTCGCCGCCTTTTACGGCAAGGTGTACAAGGTTGACGACACCGGAGTTTTCCGCTATTACCGATATACCGATCTCTCCACCGAGGCGAAGTTCAACGAGTTCATTAAAAACGTCCGCCGGGCCGC
>ONTN01000039.1:0-2504 GCA_900320765.1 uncultured Eubacteriales bacterium | reverse complement strand
CGAACGAGGGCAGATTCGTCGTGGTCGCTCGCCAGCGTGTTGCAGAAAACGAAGAATAGAGATAATTATCCCGACCGCTTTGAAGGCGGTCGGGATAATTTTTAGTTATAAAGTCTTTTTGCCGCCCGCTCGGCCTCGAAGAGTATTCTTTCTCTATCGAGGGTCAGGTACTCTCCGTTTTCATAGAGTACCCTCCCGTCAGCCATCGTCATACACACGTCGGACGCCTGAGCCGAATAGCAAAGAAGAGCCGGAGTATCTACGTTCGGCCTTAGATGTGGCGCAGAGAGGTCTATGGCGGCGATATCCGCCCTCATCCCCACCTCTATTTCGCCCGTATCGGCTCTGCCCTGTATCAGGGCGCCGTTTCTCGTTGCCATACGGATAATCGAGGATGGCTTCATTATGGTCGGGTCGCCCGTGTAGCCGTTGTGGATTATCGAGGCGAGGTGCATCTCCTCAAGCATATTAAGGTTATTGTTCGACGAGGCCCCGTCCGTGCCGAGAGCCACGCTTATCCCCATATCCAGCATTTTCTGTACGGGGGCAAAGCCGCTTCCGAGCTTTAAGTTGCTGGTGGGATTATGGACGGCTCCGACTCCGAGCTCACGCATGAGCTCCATATCCTCTTCGCTCACCCATACGCAATGGGCGCAGAACGCGCGGGAATCGAGAGCGCCGAGGTCGTAAAACCACCTGAGCGGAGTTTTCCCGTACTTCTCAATGCACTCTCTGTGCTCCTTCTCCGTCTCTGAGAGGTGGAGGTGCAGGTTTCCCTTCTTCTCCCTCACGATATCGGCGAGGTATCGGGTCACCGCCTCCGTGCAGGTGTACTCCGCGTGGACGCAGAAGTCGATCTTCACTCTGCCGTCTCCCGCTCCATCATAGCCATCGTAGAGGGCGACGGCCTCCTTTATTCTGCGGGAGTCCTCCCCCTTTTCCGAGGGGTCGAAGCTCTGAACGGGGCGGTTCAGGTTTGCCTTCATTCCCGAGCTTATGACAGTCTCGGCCGTGACCTCGGGGAAAAAGTACATATCCGAAAAGCTCGTCGTTCCGCAGGCGAGCATTTCGAGCATGGCGAGCTCCGTTCCGACCCGGATATCGTCGGCCGTGAGCTTATCCTCTATCGGAACGATTTTCTCAAACAGCCATTCCTGCAGGCTGAGGTCGCTGCCGACTCCGCGAAGGAGCGTCATCGCCGCGTGGGTATGCGCGTTTACAAGGCTGGGAATGAGGAGCTTTCCTGACATATCCTTTTCCTCATCGTATTTGTGCTCCGGCACCTCCGCGGCGAGGTAGTCTATTTTCTCGCCCTCGATCCCGATATTAAGCTTTTCTACAGCCCCGTCGGGCAGATATACGAGGCCGTTTTTTAAAAGTATGCTCATCCGTCAGATTCTCCCGATAAGGTCTTTTACGTATTTCGTAAAGGGCTTTTCTATTCTCTTTGCCGTGTCGATTACCTCCTGCGAGGTGAGCGGCTGCGGAAGGACGCCAGCAGCCATATTCGTCATAACCGAGAGTGCGAGCACGGGCAGCCTGCAATGCGAGGCTGTCAGCGCCTCGGTAACGGTGCTCATTCCCACGGCGTCGCCGCCCAGAATGCGGATAGCCCGTATTTCGGCCGGGGTCTCGTACTGCGGGCCCGGCATATAGAAATATACGCCCTCGTGTACCGTGAGCTCATAGCCCTCCGCCACGTCAAGAGCGAGCTTTCTCAGCGAGGCGGTGTATGCGTTCCCCATATCGAAGAAGCGTTCGCCGAACTCATCGAGGTTTTTCCCGCGCATGGGGCTGCCGCCCATAAGCTTGATATGGTCGCGGATTATCATAATATCGCCGGGCTTGTAGCTCTCGTTGACAGCTCCCGCGGCGTTCGTTACGATAAGGGCGCGGACGCCGAGCAGCTTGAAAACCCGCACCGGTAGGGCAAGCTCCTCAAAATCGTAGCCCTCGTAATAATGGAAGCGGCCGGACATACAGGCTACTTTTTTCCCGGCGACCGTGCCGAAGATGAACTTTCCGGCGTGGCCTATGGCTGTAGATTGCAGAAAACCGGGTATAGCCGCGTACGGCACCTCGACAGGGTCCTCTATCTCATCTCCGAAATGGCCGAGCCCCGAGCCGAGTATTATCCCGAGCTCGGGCTTGAAGCTCGTCCTTTCCAGGATATAATCGGCGGCTATCTTATAATTTTCAAAATCAGGCATCGCGCTATCCCTCCTTTTAATTAAGATTACACCACAATTTGCGGTAATTGTCAAATTTTATATTGGAAAGTCGGCTCGAATGTGGTATAGTATAGGATAACGATTTTTTGCCGCGAGGTGAATTTGATGATTTCTGAAAAAATGATAAAAATGGCCGAGGGCGGAAGCGCCATCAGAGCTATGTTTGAGGAGGGCAACCGCCTCAGCCAGATATACGGGCACGAGAACGTTTACGATTTCTCCATCGGCAACCCCAATATACCCGCTCCCGAAAAAATACGCGAGGAGATAATC
>ONTN01000070.1 GCA_900320765.1 uncultured Eubacteriales bacterium | reverse complement strand
AGCATAGCTCGCTTCCCGCTTTGGCTACAAATCTGCCACTGGCAGATTTGCTTAACGCGTCGCGTTCCCAAGGAGAAGGCTTTTAGATGAGTCCGCCAAGGGCGGACAACAATTCAGAAGCCTTCCCCTTCGGGGAAGGTGGCACGAAGTGCCGGATGAGGTCATATATTATTTTTTCCTTTTTTTATTTTACAATTTGTACGCCCGCGCTGCAGCCCAGCCTTTCCGCTCCCGCCTCTATCATGGCGAGGGCGGTTTCTTTATCCCTTATGCCGCCGGCGGCCTTAATTTTCACATCGTCGCCGACGACGCTCTTCATAAGCCTTACGTCCTCGACCGTCGCTCCGCCCGTTCCGAAGCCGGTGGAGGTCTTGATAAAGTCGGGCTTTACCTTGAGGGCGACTCGGGCGGCGTTCTCGATGTCCTTCGGCTCGAGATAGCAGTTTTCAAAAATGACCTTTGTCTCCGCCCCGTTTTCGTGGCAGAGGTCGACGATGGCGGCCATCTCATTTTCAATATAGTAGAGGTCGCCCGCCTTTAGACGGGGGACGTTCAGAACGTAGTCTATCTCACTCGCCCCGTTTTCTATGGCGTCGCGAGCCTCAAACACCTTTGCGGAGACCGTATTCTGCCCCAAGGGGAAGCCGACGACGGTGCAGACCTTCACGCCAGAGCCCTCAAGGAGCTCGGAGGCGAGAGCGACGTAGGCGGGATTGACGCAGACGGAGGCAAAGCCGTACTCCCTCGCCTCGCGGCAGAGCTTCTCAATATCCGCCTCCGTGGCGAAGGCCTTCAGATTGGTGTGGTCTATCATTTTTGCAAGTTCCATCATACTGTCCTTTCTATATCCGTAACGGTTAGGACGCCGCCGGACACCTTGAATTTTACGTTCATACCGCCGAACGCCATTCCGTACTCCCTCGCGGGGTCAGACTGATAGGTCGGGCGCGGGTCGTTTTTCAGTACGCTCATAAGGGCGGCGCGCTTTTCCTCCGGTAATTTTTCATACAGCCCGTCAGGTATCTCCACCTCGACCTCAAGGCTTCCCGCCGAGTCGGTGAAGCCGCCCTTAGCTTCGGGGCGGGCGTCCGCGTAGCTCAGATATGGCTTTATATCATAGATTGGCGTCCCGTTCATAAGATCGGCGCCGAGCACAGAGAGGGCGAGCCCCTCTGCGCCCAAATCGACGACGCCGCCAAGCTCAACGCAGGAGAGACCGAGCGAGTTCGGGCGGAAGGGGGAGCGGGTGGCAAAAACGCCGAGCCGCTTGTTCCCGCCAAGGCGCGGCGGCCGCACCGTGGGCGACCAGCGCTCAAATTTCGCCTCGGAGAAGCCCCAGATTAGCCAGAGATGCGAAAAGCCATCGATCCCGCGCAGAGCGGAGGGGTCGCGGTACTCGGGCTCGAATACAATAAGGCTTTCGACATCAGCAAGACCCGACTGGCGCGGTATGCCGAATTTCTCGGTGAAATCGTTTCTTATAAAGGCGATCGGCTCAATATTCATAATGAGCGCACCGCCCTCTTGAGTCTGTCCAGCGCCTCGGCGAGCGTCTTTCTCGGACAAGCCAGAACGACGCGCTGGAAGCCCTCGCCGCTTTTGCCGAATATGTTTCCCGCGTCGAGCCATAGCTTCGCCTTATTTACGATTAGGTCGTTAAGCTCCTTATCCGATAGCCCGAGGGCGCGGCAGTCGAGCCATGCAAAGTAGGTGCCCTGCGGCTCTACGAGCTTTATCTCCGGAAGCTCGGAGGCAAGGTACGAGCGCAGAAAACCGAGGTTATCCTCGAGGTATATGAGAAGCTCGTCAAGCCAGCCGGCGCCGCCCTCGTATGCCGCCCGGCAGGCGACGAGGCCGAGAGCGTTTATGCCGGAAAAGCCGGTGAGCGAGACCTCGCGCTTAAAGCTCTCCCTCAGCTCGTCGCCGGGGATAAAGATATTCGAGCATTGAAGCCCCGCCACGTTGAAGGTTTTGGACGGCGCTGTGCAGAGTATCGTATGCTCCGCCATATCGGGGCAGGCATTCAGAAATGAAACGTGGGTATAGCCCTCCAGCGTGAAATCGCAATGTATCTCGTCGGACACGACGGTGACGGAGTGCGCGGCGCAGATATCCCCCAGACGTTTAAGTTCCTCCCGCGTCCAGACCCGCCCCGTGGGATTGTGCGGCGAACACAGAATGAAGAGCTTCACGTTTTCCGAGACAATTTTATTTTCAAAGTCATCAAAGTCGATGCGGTACTGCCCGTCCTCAAATATCAGCTCGTTTGATACGAGCCTGCGCCCGTTTTCCTCGACCGCCTTGTAGAAGGGGTAATAGACCGGCGGCTGTATCAGCACGGCGTCGCCCTTCTCCGTAGCCGCGCGCACGGCGTTATACAGGGCGAAGACGACGCTGGAGGTTTTTACGAGCCAGTCGCTTTTGAGCTCGAGGCCATGGCGGGAAGAAAACCAGCTTCGGACGGCCTCGAAGTATTCCCCCTTTGAATCGCTGTAACCGAAGATGCCGTGACGGCATCGCTCGATAAGAGCAGCCGTCACGGCGGGAGCTGTTGGGATATCCATATCGGCCACCCAGAGCGGAAGCACATCCGCGGGCAGTCCGAATTCGACCGCGAAATCCCATTTTATGCTGTCGGTATCCCGGCGGTCGGTTATTTTGTCAAAATCGTATTTCATTTTACGCCGAAGGTGGATTCGGTCACGTCGGGAGCCCAGTCCATCTTAAGCTCATCGGAATTGTTCGCAAGGTGGAGCATAAGGCGGAAAACGTCCTCGGCGTCCGCGTCTATCTCGGCGGCGAGCTCGCGGGCCGTCATCGGGCGGCCTGCCTTTTTGAGGGCGGCGTATGCCGCGTTCTTCGTGGCGATAAGTCCTCCAGCGGCCTTCTTGCCGAACTCAACTGCGGGCTGATGATAGGCGTTTATGCCGACGAGGTTCGCGTAGATACCGACGCTGCGCTCAAAGATGGCGATGAGCTGACCGACGTTGTATGCGTCGACGCAGGGGACAGTCATTGTCATCGTCCTCTTGCCGTGGCTCTCAAGAGCCTTCTTCGTGCCGAGCATGAAGGCGTTGAGATAGTCGCCGGAGGTGGAGTCCTCGCCGACGACGGCGGAGGCGCCCTCGCGGTCCTTCAGCACCTGAACGAAGGTGACGAACACGTTGTCCGGCCCGCCGACGAGCTGCTGAACATAGGAGTGCTGATCGCTCGTGCCCTTGTTGCCGAGGACGGCGAGGCCCTGCTTAACGAGCTTGCCCTCAAGGTCAAGCTCCTTGCCGAGCGACTCCATAACGAGCTGCTGCAGATACTTTGCGAAGAGGTCGAGGCTGTCCTTATAGGGGAGAACGACCATCGTCTCGCCGCCCTGTCCGCCGGAGCACTTGTACCAGCCGAGGGATGCGATGGCGGCGGGGTTATGCATAACGTTGTGATTGCGGTTAAGCTCGTCCATATCGGCGGCACCCTTCAGGAAGGCGTCGATATCGAGACCCTTGAGAGAGAGGGGAAGAAGACCGACGGCGCTCATAACGCTCGTTCTTCCGCCGACCCAGTCCCACATCGGGAAAAAGTCGATCCAGCCCTCGCCCTTCGCCGTGTTATAGAGCTTGGAGCCCGTGCCGGTGACGCAGACGGCGAATTTGGAGAAGTCGAGCCCGTTCCTGCGGTAGAAGGCCTTTGCCTCCTCCTGGCAGTTGCGGGTCTCGATAGTTCCGCCGGACTTCGAGATGACTACGGTCAGAGTCTCGTCGAGCTCGGGAAGGACGGCGGCGAAAACCTTGTCCATCCCGTCGGGATCGGTATTGTCGAGGAAGTAGAGCTTCATCTTGTCCTCGGGGGTGGCAAGAGCTTTATCCACGAATACGGGGCCGAGGCTCGAGCCGCCGATGCCGGCGACGATGACGTTTTTGAATTTCTTGCCCGTGCCGGAGAGGATAGCTCCCTCGTGCACGTCCTTCGCGAAAGCCTTTACGCGGGAAAGGCAGTCGTCGATCTCGGCCTTGAGCTCGGGCGTGGGCGCCTTCGCGGAGTTGCGGAGCCAGTAGTGGCCGACCATGCGCTTCTCATCGACGTTCACGACCTCGCCGTTATCGAGCCTGTCCATTCCTTCAAGGGCGGCGTTGATCTTGCCGCTCATCGCGGCAAGATACTCGTCGTCAAGGCCCATTCCGCCGAAATCCAGCATAAAGCCCGTCTTCTCGGAATAGAATACTGTTTTCTTAAAGCTTTCCCAGTTAGCCATATTGCTTATTTCCTTTCCTGATTATCGGTGCAGTATGCGGTCGATGCGCCAGTTCCTTGTGAAGAACATATCCCAGTGCGCCTGCCACGACCAGTTGCCGTAAGAGGTGCCGGGCTTATTCATCCTGGTGTCGTCGCCGAGACCGATGAGGTCCTGAAGCGGGGTGATGATGATGGGCGCGTCGGAATTATAGATGTTGTCGAGGAACTGGATCGCGGTGCGTTCGGCGTCCATATTCGGGCGGTTCTGCTGTACCCAGCCGATAATCGTGCTACTGTCGTGAGTTCCGGGGTAAGCTATCTTTCCGTAGTGCACCTTGAGCGGCTGCAGCGGATCGTCGTCGTTGAACTGGACGACCTGCGTTCCCATAATGCCGAGCTGGGCTATCATGGCGTTTACGCCCGGGGTGATGAAGCCGAGATCCTCGGCGAGGATCGGGAGCTGACCGAGCTCCTTATAGGCCGCGTTGAAGAGGTCCATTCCGGGACCCTGTACCCAGCTTCCCTCAAGGGCGGTAAGGCCGTGCGGTACTGCCCAGTACGCCTCGAAGCCGCGGAAGTGATCGAGACGGACGAAGTCGTAGAGGCTGAAGGCGCGCTTCATGCGGTTTATCCACCAGCGGTATCCGTCCTTCTTCATGGCCTCCCAGTTGTAAACCGGGTTGCCCCAGAGCTGGCCGGTCGCGGAGAACATATCGGGCGGAACTCCCGCTTCGAGCTTCACAGTCATATCCTCGTTGAGGGAGAAGCAGTCCGGATTCGTCCACACGTCGGCGGAGGAGGCGGATACGTAGATGGGAATATCGCCGATTATCGAGATGCCGCGGGAGTTCGCGTATTCCTTAACGCGCTGCCATTTCTTCTCGAATACGTATTGAACGTATACGAAGAAGCGGGATCTCTCCTTAAGACCCTCGTCGTCGTAGAACTCGGGCTTATACCTTCTGTATTCCTCGGGCCACTCTATCCACTCGGTGGTGCCGAATTTCTCCGCGAGGGTGGCAAACATAGCCCAGGCGGACAGCCAATGCTCGTTGTCCTTAACGAAATTGTCGTAGTCCGCGCTGGGATAGAAGCCCGCAAAATCGTTCTCAAGCTCGGCGCGGGAGCGGCCGATAAGCGCCTCGCTGCCGGCAAAGGCGGAGGCTCCGGCGTAAGGCGAGTTATACTTGTCGGGCGGGTTCAGCGGGAGAAGCTGCCAGTAGTTCTGACCCTTAGCCGCGAGGAAGTCGATGAAGTCGAAGCACTCCTGGTTGAAGGTGCCCTGGCTCATATTGTTCGGCAGGCTCGTTACGTGGCAGAGGATTCCTCTTCCGCGGGGCATCGGCTTGCAGAGCCTCTCCCACTTGGTGAAGAGGAAGACCTTCGAGCCGAGAGGCCCGAGCTCAACGTGGATGTTGCCGTTGTAAATCTTAACGGGGTCGTTGTTCAAAAGCTCGGTCACGGCCTCGCCCCAGGCGTTGAGATTGAAATCGTAGCCTCTGAAGATGCTGCGGTTTACGACGGTGACGGCCGTCATATCGCCGAGAGAGCGGGAGATGCAGAAGACCTCGTCGTTCATAGCCCAGCAATGGAAATCGCCTTCGGCGAAGAGCTTGAGGCTCTTGCGGAGATTTATGGCGTTGCGGACTATCTTCATGCAGTCCTTCTCCTCCCAGCCCCAGGGATAGGGACCGCGGTTGAAGGGATCGTTATAGCCCTGCATGCCGGCCTCGTCGCCGTAGTAGATGCAGGGGACGCCGGGCATCGACATCTGGAGGAGGGAGGCAATCCAGAGCCTGCCCTTCGCCATCTTAAGCTTCTCTTCGGGAAGTCTGTAGTAGCGGGCGTCGTTCTCGTTTATCTCATAGTCGCGCGGAGCGTCGCCGAAGGCCGTCAGTATGCGGGCTCTGTCGTGGCTTCCGAGGAGGTTGAGCGCCCCGTAGAAATTCTGGGGCGGATAGTTCTCCTGGAGGCTCGTTAAAAGCTCCGCTAAATCGTAGGCGTTCGACCAGCCCTTCATGAAGCCCATAACTCCGTCGCGGAAGGGGTAGTTCATCGTGGAATCCAGCTCGTGGCCGGAGAAGTATGTACGGAGCTTTCCGTAGGCTGTCTTGTGAGATGCGTCCTCCCAGACCTCGCCCATAAGGAGACCGTCCTCGCCCTTCTCGGCTACAACGGCCTTCTTGATGCCCTCAATGAAATCGTCGGGCAGCTCGTCGGCAACGTCGAGCCTCCAGCCCTTCGCGCCTGCGCGGAGCCAGCGGCGAACGATGGAGTCCTTGTCTTTATAGATAAACTTGCGATAGCTCTCAACGTCCTCGTTTATATCGGGCAGATCGTTTATGCCCCACCAGGAGCTGTATCCGCCGTACTCGTCGAACTTGAACCATTCGCGGTACTTGCTGTCCTCGGACTGATATGCGCCGACCTCGTCGTAGTTTCCGAAGCGGTTAAAGTATTTGCTGTCCGCGCCGACGTGGTTGAATACGCCGTCGAGGATTATCGAGATGCCGAACTCCTCGGCCTTCTTGCAGAGACGCTTGAAGTCGTCCTCAGTGCCGAGCAGCGGATCGATCTGGGTAAAGTCGCCGGTGTCGTAGCGGTGGTTGGACTCAGCCTCGAATATCGGGTTCAGATAGAGAACGGTGATCCCGAGGTCGCGCAGGTACGGGAGCTTTTCCTCGATACCCATAAGAGTGCCGCCGTAGAAATCGTATTCCTGGATAACGTGGTTCCAGCCGCGGTTATAGTAGGGCGGCTCGTCCCAGCCGACGATGCGGCGGTGTACCCCGTTTTGGTGGAGCGGCAGGAA
>ONTN01000162.1 GCA_900320765.1 uncultured Eubacteriales bacterium | reverse complement strand
AGGTTCAGGTTGCCGCGCTGATCGACGTCGTAGGACGTGAAGCGGGTCGAAGCCCCGGTGAGTCCCATCGTGGTGATAACGACCTCGGCTCCGTCGCACAGACCCTTGAGGGTGTCGGGGCTCGTGGCGTCGATGCTGCGGAAGGTGTATTTGCCCTTCGTGCCCTCCACGGGGCGTTCCTTGAGATCGGCGGCGACTACCTCGTGTCCCGCGGCGCAAAGCGTCTTAAGTATCTCCGCGCCCAGATTGCCGAACGCGCCTGCCAATACGACTTTCACAGTTCTGTTCCTCCTTGTATTATTTTATTTCCGTTTTGTCTGACTGGCTTGAGACTTATTTGTTCTTCTCCTTTGCCCGCTTGTCGTTTATTGTATCCATATGCTCGGCTGTGATAAGCGTGACTCCGTTCTCCTTTGCCCACGATACGCAGCCCTTCAGGACGACAGGCAGGAAAAAACGGGGCACGTTCACCAGCTTGGCGCAGGCCTCTTCGGTGAATTTGATATTGGGGTCGATACGATCCGCCGCGTACTGAACGCTGCTCACCGTGGTGGCGCGCACGGGCAGAAGCTCGGGGATAGCGCCCTTGAAGTTTCCGAAGCCGGGGAAGCGGGTGTACCAGAAGTTCTTGGAATCGCGGTAGCCGTAGTCCACGGGTACGGGCGGGAAGTCCTTTGCGGTGACGCCGTTTATAATGGCGTTATAGTATTTTTCCTTCATCAGTATCTTGTCCACCCTCAGGATAAAGGTGGCGCCGAACTTTGAGGTGATGCCGTTAAAGTCGTGGTAGGGAGGCTCGTAGCCCTCGAGATGGCCCGGCTCGTCGCGGTCCGCTCCATCCAGATGGCGCATCCACGTGCACTCGATGACCTGGAACGCCTCCTGCACCACCATAGGCCGCGGCTCGTCGCCCTCAGCCAGCCCCTTCTCAAGGGTGAAGCTGCAGTTTTTCATTTTCTCGGCGGGGGTATCTCCCGGCCAGCCCAGGCGGACCGCCTCTTTAAAATACTTCCTGTCATCGGGGATAAAGTTGATGGCGCACTTGCCGGTGCGGAGGATATGCTGCGCCGTGTTGGATGAGTTGCGGCAGTTTAGGAGCATGGCGTAATACTCCTTGCCCGCCACATAGTAGGGCTGCACCAGGCTGTACGGGCCGAGGCTGGTGGACCCGTCCTCGGTCAGGGTGCTTATAAGCACCGTCGGCATCGGGAAGAACAGGGACGTCTGATAGAAATTGTCCACGATCCGCAAATCTTTAAAGCTACTCATAATACCTCCTATAATACAGCGCCTCGGCGCTGGATTTTGCGATTACGCTAAAAGCTTGGATATTGCCGGCTCTATCTCCTCGTAACTCGTTCTCCCGTCTGAGCCGAAGCGGAGAACGAGGTCCGCCAGAAAGGGGGCCAGCCACGGCTCAGCCGCGGCTTGACCGGCGGGCAGGGCGCGGAGTATATGCCGGCTCAGCTCGTCGACCAGCACCGGGTGATAGTGCTGCCGCATAAATACGGACCGGTCGTCCGGCTTGTACTGGGTCCAGGAGCGAAGATAGGTCTCACTAAAGGACCGCACCGTGGAAAACAGGGCGCGAACGGTATCTCCGGGCGAGGTCGCTTCAAAATCCCCCATCAGCTTCTGCCAGTCCTCCAGCATAACGCCTGCGGCGAGAGCCTCCTTGGATGGAAAGTAGTTATAGATCGTCGCAGGGGCGATCCCCAGAGCCGCGGCCACCCGGCGGATAGTCATTGCGTCATAGCCCTCCCCGATAAGCAGCTCCTTGGCTTTTGAAACAGCCCGCTCTTTTACGTTTTCCAATATCTTAGGCATAGCTTCCTCGCATTATGAACACGTTTATATAAAAATTATAAGGTGCAGCGATTTTATTGTCAAGGCCGAGATCCCGCATTTCCCCTGCCGCATTAATTTGCATATCTCTAAAGAATTGCAGCAGGAGCCAGTTAAATAAACCGCGCCCCGCCTGCCGGAAAAAACCGCTGCAAGCGGGACGATATAATTATTTACAGATCAGGGCCGAGCTCCATCGTTCCGTAGGCCTCGGTCATTTCGGGCGTCGCCATATAATAGCGCGTTCCCTTGTCGAGCTTCTCTATATCCATCGTTCTTTCTCCCGTTTCATTTTCTGCTATTTTGTGAAATTGCAGCACGGATTATTTCAGTTTTTGGCATGTAGCCTCTTAAGCTCTTCCGTAAGCTCTCGCGACTCTCTGTGAGCGCGATCTCGGCCACAGCGAAAACAAATAAAAAAATGAATCCCGTAAGTATCAGCCTTTCGTTTCGTGATGGCCGCAGTATACAGCGCCCTGATTTTTTACGCAAGGGAATCGGCGGTAAGATGCGTTTTTGCGGCGGCAAAGGCCTTTTTGGGGCTCGGGGCTTGAAAAAAAGGCTAAAATAGGCTATGATAATAAAAATCCGGCGCAAACCCCGCCGGATATCCCACGATTCTGGTGATAATATGAGTGAAACGATCTGCCTTATCCCCGCCTATGAGCCGGACGGCAAGCTTCTGAGCCTCGTCCGTGAGGGGCTCTCCGCCGGAGCCGGCCCCTTCCTGATAGTTGACGACGGAAGCTCCGAGAGCTGCGGAGAGGTTTTCTCCGGGCTTGAGGCCATGGGCGTGACCGTACTGAGGCATAAAAAGAATATGGGAAAGGGCGCTGCCCTGAGAACGGGCATAGCCTACGTTGCCGAAAACCTCCCGCGCGTCACGGGGATAGTCACGGCGGACGCCGACGGGCAGCACAGGGTGGCCGATATCATTCGCGTCAGCGACGAGATGGACGCCCGTCCCTCCGAGATAATCCTCGGCACCCGCTCTTTTACCGGTGACGACGTGCCGCGCCGCAGCCGTTTTGGAAACTCGCTCACGAACTGCGTGTTCAGGCTAATGACCGGCATCCGGCTCTCCGATACGCAGACGGGGCTTCGCGGCATACCGCGCATGTATTTTGAAACGGCGCTCCGGGTCGAGGGCAATAGGTACGAATACGAGATGAACTTTCTCCTCGATATGGCCGCGGCGAACGTGCATTTTACCGAGGTGCCTATTGAGACCGTGTATATTGAGAACAACAAGGGGAATCAGGGATTCTTCGGTTCTGTGGGATCGTGGCAATTTGACGGACAGCTGCCAGTGATTATCCAGAACCTCGGCGTCAAGGATGTCTATTGTCCAGCGACGCTTTCTGTTGCCAATGGAAAAACTGATTCTCTTCCGGGAGCCTGTCAATGGTATGATCATACAT
>ONTN01000037.1 GCA_900320765.1 uncultured Eubacteriales bacterium | reverse complement strand
ATTTCAACACCCTTGCGGGCTCTGCATTCACGGTGTTCGCATGGCTTGTCGTTTTCCTCTTTCCCGCCCTCTGGTTCGGGATATTCACCGACGACGCTGCGCTCACCGCCGCGGGGGTCGATATGCTGAGGATATACTTCTTCGGCTTCGTATTTATGGCTTTGCAGTTTTCCGGGCAGTCTGCCTTCCAGGCTCTCGGCGACGCGAAGCACGCCATATTCTTCTCGCTTCTCAGAAAGGTCATAATCGTCGTTCCGCTAACTATGCTTCTTCCGAGAATGGGCTTCGGCGTAAAGGGAGTATTCCTCGCAGAGCCTATATCGAACGTGATCGGCGGCCTTGCCTCATATCTCACGATGAGAGGAACGGTTTACAAAAGGCTTGGGTCAAAAACATAATCAATGCCGCCCTGAAAAAGGGCGGCACTATTTTAATAAAGCGTATTTGATGAGCTGGATATTGTAAAGCGAGGAGATGAGACTCAGCTCATATTACTGAGCTCTCTGCCTGCGGTTATTATCATCCACGATGGAAATGGGGCCCGGATTTTACCGGATCCAAAACAGCTGTTAAAGCGGCGTTACGTCGCTTGCGAGGGCGGCAAGGCAGCCCTCATGCACGGCGCGGGCGTTCGTTTCGCGTATCTTCTGCCTTAGCGGAAGCACGGAGCGCGGGGAGACGGAAAGCTCGTCGATACCGATGGAGAGGAAGGTCTCGGTAAGCTCGAGGTCTGCGCCGAGCTCGCCGCAGATGCCGACCCAAATGCCGTTCTTATGCGCGTTGTCGCAAACAAGCTTGAGAAGTCTTAAAACGGCGGGGTGATGCGCATTGAAGAAGCGGCCGAGATCGTTGTTCTGACGATCGCAGGCGAGGGTGTACTGGGTGAGATCGTTCGTTCCGCAGGAGAAGAAGTCGACCTCCTTCGCAAGCCTGTCGGAGATGACGGCGGCGGCGGGAGTCTCGATCATTATACCGACCTGAACGTCCTCAGAGTAGGGCTTGCCCTCGGCAGTGAGCTCCTTCTTGACGAGCTCGCACATCTTCTTTGCCTCTCTGACCTCCCAGACGGATGTGACCATCGGGAACATTATGCAGAGATGACCGTAGGCCGAGGCGCGATAGAGGGCGCGAAGCTGGGTCTTGAATATCTCCGGCCTCGTAAGGCATATGCGGAGGGCGCGGTTGCCCATTGCGGGGTTCTCCTCCTTCGGGAGGTTGAAGTAGTCGATCTGCTTGTCCGCGCCGATATCGAGGGTGCGGATGACGACTTCCTTATCGCCCATATCGGAGAGGACCTTCTTATATGCCTCGAACTGGTAATCCTCGGTGGGATAATCGTCGCACTCAAGGTATAAGAACTCGCTCCTGAAAAGGCCGACTCCGCCGCCGTCGTTTTCAAGGACGGTGTGTACGTCGCTTGGCGAGCCGATGTTGCAGTAAACGCGGATGCGCTGGCCGTCCTTCGTCTCGTTGGGCTTGCCCTTGAGCTCGTTTAAAAGAGCCTGGCGCTTTAAAAGATCGGCGCGCTTTTTCATAAGCTGAGCGCGGGTGGCGTCGTCCGGATCGAGGGCAATTGCGCCGGTGGATCCGTCGATGATGACCTCGCGTCCCTCATACTCTGCCTTGAGCTTGTCGCCGACGCCGATGATGGCGGGGATGCCCATGGTGCGGGCGAGAATGGCGGTGTGGCTCGAGCCGGAGCCGCCGGAGGTGATGAAACCGAGAATTTTGGATTTGTCGAGCTGGACGGTCTCGCTCGGGGCGAGATCGTCGGAGGCGAGGATAACGGGCACGTCGGAGTCGATGCCGCCCTGAACTACGCCGAGGAGAATGCCGACGAGCCTTGTGGATATATCCTTTACGTCGGCGGCGCGGGCCTTGAAGTAATCGTCGTCCATAGCGGCGAAGGCTGCAGCCTGCATCTCGCCCGCATCGGAAACGGCTGCTTCGGCGTTGAGACCGGATTCTTTGATCCCGGCCTCGATGGCCTCCTCATAGTCCATATCCTTTACCATGATCTGATGCGTCTCAAAGAGCATGGCGGCCTCGTCGCCGGCCTCGGCTCTCGCCTTCTCGGCAAGCTCGCCGAGCTCAGCAATCGCCTTCTCCTGAGCCGCCTTGAAGCGCGCCCACTCGGCGTCCCTGTCCGAAACCTCATAGCGGCGGACGGTGCTGTCCGCGCGGCGGTAGAAGTAAATGGGGCCAACGGCTATTCCCGTGGAAACGCCCTTTCCCTGAATAGAGATCATATTATTCTCCTTTCCCAAGTATGCAAAACTGCTGCCTTATAAGGCAGCGGTTTTGCGTTTCTCAATTACTTACAGGTTTGCCTTGAAGAAGTTCTCCAGCGCGGTGCAGACAGCTTCCTCGTCTCCGCCCTCGACGGACACGGTGACGGTGTCGCCCTGCTTGATTCCCATCTGCATGAGAGCCATGAGCTTGAGGGCGTTGACGCTCTTCTCGCCCTTCTCTATGGTGACGGTGGAGCCGGCAAAGCTCTTGACCTCCTTGACAAGGACTCCGGCGGGACGGGCATGGATGCCGACGGGATCGGTGATGGTGTACTCAAAAGATTTCATTAGTTTTTCCTCCTTATATTATTGGTGTATGCCCCGATGGGCTTGTTTACTTTATTTCGCTCCGCACTCAACGCCCTCGATGTCGTCGGAGTTCGTAAGCAGGACTACTACGGTGTCGTCATAGCCCGCGGCCTTTATCTTGGCTGAGTCGAAGGTGAGAAGCTTTTGCCCGGCCTTGACCTCGTCGCCGTCCTTGACATAGGCCTCGAAGCCGTCGCCCGCCATATTGACCGTGTTTACGCCGACGTGGATAAGAAGCTCCATTCCGCCTTTTTCAAGGGTGATGGCGTGCTTTGTGCCGAATACCGAGGTTACGGTGCCGTCAAACGGGGCGACTACGGTTCCGTCAACGGGACGGATTCCGACTCCGTCGCCGAGAATGCCCTCGGCAAAGGTCTCGTCGGGGATATCCTCGCGGGCGATGACCTCGCCCTTTGCGGGCTGGAGCACGGTTCCGGCGGCACAGCGGATAACGCTGACTGCGGGAGCCTCTATCGCCTCAGGCTCGGGAGCGGGAGCTGCGGCCTTCTTCGGCGCATCCTCCTTCCAGATAAACCATGTGATAACGAAAGCGGTTCCGGCGGAGATCAGCATAAGCAGGAGATACATCGGGATATTATTGATGGCGGGGATTCCGGGAATTCCGGTAACTCCGTAGGTCGTAGCGCCGAAAGCGACCACGTTTCCGGCAGCGTCGGTCGCCTTTACCCACGAGGCGAAGAGTGCGCCTACAGCGCCGCCGATCATGCCGGCGATAAAGGGCTTCATATAGCGGAAGTTTATTCCGAATATAGCCGGCTCGGTGATTCCGAGGGAGGCGGAGAGGGAGGAGGGGAGGGCGACGGACTTGGTCTTCTGGCTCTTGCACTTGAGGGCGACGGCAAGGCAGGCGCCGAACTGGGCGATATTCGCCGCAGTAGCTATAGGCATCCAGGTGTTGACGCCTGTACTGGAGATCATACCGGCCTCAATGACGTTGTACATATGGTGCAGGCCCATAACGACGGTGAGCGGATAGAGAGCGCCCATAACGGCGGCTCCGGCTCCGTAGCCCACGGTAATGAGCCATTTCGCTCCGGCAAGGACCCAGTTTTCGACCACGGAGAATACCGGGCCGATAACGGTGAAGGTGAGATACGCGGTGACAACGACGGTGACGAGAGGAGTGACGAAGAGGTCTATCATCTCGGGTACGTGCTTATGCAGCCATTTTTCAAGCGTCGACATAAGCAGAACTGCCAATATTACCGGGATTACGTGACCCTGATATCCGACCTGCTGTATCGGATAGAAGAATATCGACCACGTCGGAATGTTTTCCGCAGTGCCGACGTTCCATGCGTTCAGAAGTGCGGGGTGGACCATCATAAGGCCGATGACGGCGCCGAGGAATATGTTTCCGCCGAAAACGCGGGCGGAGGAGATGGCGACGAGGACGGGCAGGAGGGCGAAGGCCGTGTTCGCAACGAGATCGAGGAAGGAATAGAGATCGGTATTGCCAAAGGCTGGCGCGAACTTCGGAATCGCCTCAACTATACCCATCATAAGGCCGGAGGCAACGATAGCGGGCAGAATGGGGACGAAAACGTCGCCCGGGGTTTTGAGGATCTTCTTCCAGATCGGCATCTTCGAGGCGGCGGCCTGCTTGACCTCGTCCTTCGTTGCGGCTGTCATTCCGGTCACCGCGAGAAATTCATCGTAGACCTTGTTGACCGTGCCGGTGCCGATTATTAGCTGGAGCTGACCGTTTGAGTCGAACATTCCCTTTACGCCTTCAACGTTCTCGAGGGCTTCCTTATCGAGCTTGGAATTGTCCGCGATAACGAGGCGCAGGCGGGTGGCGCAATGCGCCGCGCTGATGATGTTTTCCCGTCCGCCGAGATGTGAGAATATCTCTTCGGCGCATTTGCGGTAGTCAAGTGCCATAGCGTTTTCTCCTCCAAATTTCTTAATTATTTACAGCTTCCGCTGCAGTCTACGTTATATAAGTCCGAGCTTTTTAAATGCGTCGGCAAGGCCGTTCTCCTCGACCGAGGGGCAGACCATATCGCTCATCGCCTTAAGCTGGGGCGAGCCGTTTTCCATGCATACGCTCGTGCCGACCACCTTTAGCATATCGAGGTCGTTCATGCTGTCGCCGAAGCCGACCGTGTCCTCAAGATCGAAGCCGAGCCTTTCGGCGGCGAGCTTTACGCCGGTGCCCTTATTGAACTTCCTGTTAATAAGCTCCCCGTTCAGACAGCCGCGTGCGGCGAGATCCTGGATGCAGAAGTCAAATTCCGCCTCGAGCTCGCGTTTTGCCGGCTCAAGCTGCGACCAGTCAAGGCACATTACCACGACCTTGTAAATTGGCCGGCCGTCGTACTCGCCCATCGGCTTTATATTCAGCTTTTCCGCCAAGGCCTTGCGCCAGCGGACGAGCTCGGAGTTGCCCTCTCCTGCATTCGCGAGGAACTCGCCGAGGTTTTCGTCGCCAAAGGTCGCGTCCTTCGCCTCGATCGTGCGGAATACTCCGCTCTCGCCGAGAAGACGCATAGCGCGTTCAAGCTGGCTTTGCGTCATCGGGCAGTCGAAAAGTACCTCGTCGCCGCAGGCAACGTACCCGCCCGCGCTCGCGACCACCCCGTCAAATCCATAGACGAGAAGGGGGGAGAGCATATCGAGGTTACGCCCCGTGCAGAGGAATACCTTATGCCCGTTCTCCTGAGCTTTTTTGATCGCGCCGACGGCGCTTGCAGGTGGAACATTAGTCCCGGACGGTGTCAGAGTGCCGTCAATATCCAAAAATATCAGTTTCTTTCCCATAGCTTAAGCCCCCAAAAGCCATGCAAAATCGCCTGGACGGAGAGTGACGGCGATAGCCCCGCGCCTTTTGCCGGTCATAAGATCGGTAAAGTCGCCGTGCTCGCCTATGCGGACGGTTTTGAGCTCCTTCGAGAAGTTGAAAACGGCGATCAGCTTCTGCCCCCGGCACCAGCGCCCGATGGCGAGAACGGAGGAATCGCCCGATTCGATTATCCAGGTATCTGCGTTTCCGTCAAAAACGCGGTGCTTCGTGCGGAGCTTTTCAAGCTTGCGGAGGGAGGAGAAGATCTCGTTTTCCACCGTGCCGCGCTTATTTCTCTTTTCAGCCGCCGCCCAGTCCATATCGCCCCTGTGCAGCCATCGGCTGTCCTCGCACTTAATGGGGTCGTTGTGGTATCCGTAGTCGTTCTCGCGGCCGACCTCGTCGCCGGAGTAGAGGACGGGCACGCCGGAGAGAGTGAGCATATAGGCGTGGAGCATTATATCGTAGCGGCAGGCAAACTCGGCCTTAACGTCGTCGCGCTCGTATCTCGCCGCCTCAAGCCCGCAGAGGGAGGCGGTGGTGCCACAGAGCCTCGCGTCGCCGAGGCGGAGATCGTCGTTGTAAAGCTCGCCGCGGGCGTCGCTCCCATGCCACTTGCCCGTGAAATAGTCGTTTAAAAAGCGCTTGTGCCCGACCTCATCCATGCCGAACTGCCAGAGATAGGGGTAGTCGAGACCCCAGCCGATATCGTCGTGGCAGCGGAGGTAGTTTAAGAAAACGTAGTCCTTCGGCAGATTGAATACCTGACCGAGCTGGTGCTTTAGCAGCGAGACGTTTTTCGTCGCCACCGTGTGCCACGTCGTCGCCATCGTCGTAACGTTATAGAGCATATGGCACTCGGGTCTGTCCACCGTTCCGAAATAGGGGACGACCTTAGAGGGCTCCATAACTACCTCGCCCAGAAGCAGGGTGCCGGGGCATACTATCTCGCAGGTCATTCGCATTATGCGGACGAGGGAGTGGACCTCCTTAAGATTGCGGCAGCTCGTTCCGAGTTCCTTCCAAATATACGGAACTGCGTCGAGGCGGATTATGTCAACGCCGTGGTTCGTGAGGTTCAGCATATTGTCGGTCATATCGTTCATGACCGCGGGATTGCGGTAATTTAAGTCCCACTGATAGGGGTAAAAGCAGGTCATAACGACCTTTTTCGCCTCGTCGCACCAGGTGAAGTTGCCGGGCGCCGTGGTCGGGAATACCTGAGGCACGGTCTTTTCATATTCGTTCGGGATATTCCAGTCGTCGAAGAAGAAGTAGCGGTCCTGAAATTCCTTTTCGCCGGCTCGGGCTCGCCTTGCCCACTCGTGATCCTCGCTCGTGTGGTTCATGACGAAGTCGAGGCAGAGGGAGACGCCGTGCTTGTGGCAGTCTCTGGCGAGCTCGGCTAAATCATCCATCGTCCCGAGCTCGGGCTGGACCTTTCTGAAATCGGAGACGGCGTAGCCCCCGTCCGACCTGCCCTCCGGGCTCTCAAGAAGCGGCATAAGGTGGAGGTAGTTTACTCCGGCCTCTTCTATGTAGTCGAGCTTTGAGCGCACGCCCTGGAGCGTACCCGCGAAGGCCTTTACGTAGGTGAGCATGCCGACAAGCTCATGTCCCCTGTACCAGTCCGGCTTCGCCTCGCGCTCGCGGTCGAGCGCGCAAAGGCTCTCCGGCCTTTCGGAATAAGCCCGCCAAAGCACCGCGAGGTAGTAATCCCAGGCCTTCTCATCGTTGCCGTAGAGCTCGCGGTAGAGCCCGCGAAGCTCCTTTTCATGGCGGCTGAACCTTCGGGAAAACTCCTCGTTCCATTGAGATCTGTCAGTCATAGGCTCACCTCATATAAAGTAAAAAAGAGCGGGCCGCTTATATAAAAGGCAGTACGCCAAGCGGTCTGCTCACTCGAGCGGCGCATTATTCTATAGCTTGAGTTTAGCATCTGGGTAATTTTTAATCAATTGACATTCTCTATAAATAATTACGCCGGCTTTAGTGCAGTTTGACAAATTATATATATTCAGAAAGGCCGAAAATATACAACATTACGATTTTTGCCGAAAAATCCAGCCGCCCGGAGCCTCGGGCGGCTGAATATTTTCCACAAAGGCTTCCCCTTTGGGGAAGCTGTCACGAAGTGACTGATGAGGTTAGATCGAATTACCACAGCGATGAAATTGACGGTACGACCTCATCCGTCTCGGCTACCGCCGAGCCACCTTCCCCCAAGGGGAAGGCTTTTTATCAGCATTCTATCTTCCTTACGCTTTCGCCTAAGGTCAGCTGTACGGGGATAGTCACGGTCTTTTCAGCGTCGCCTCCTGAAATCATTTTTAAAAGCAGACTGACGGCGGCCTCCGCCCGCATGAGACTATCCTGAGATACCGTCGTGAGCCGGGGTACGGCGCTTTTCGCCTCCCTGCTGCCGTCGAAGCCTATGACGGAGATATCACCCGGCACGCTGACGCCGTTCTGCACCAAAAATCTGATAAGCTCCAAAGCGTAGTAATCTGAGGCCGCGAAAACGGCGGTATAGGTTTTGATAGCTTCGAGCCGTTCAAGATAGAATTCCTCGCGCTCGGACGCTGTCATCGGAACGATCATAAGCTCCGCCTTATGTCCAAGACCCTCGCATAAGCCGAGATATCGGAGATGATCCATACAGATATCGTTATCGGAGATAAAGAGGACTCTTTCGTGGCCCAAATTTCTAAGATAAGCTCCGGCCTGCCTGCCGCCGTCAAAATCATCGATCACGACGTTTCCAAAGCGTTCCTGCGCGTCCGAGAATCCGTCGTAGATAACGAAGGGCACTCTTATCCTGTCGCGCAGGTCCTGATAATCGTCCTCGCAAAAGCCGATGAGCACCATACCGTCAAGATTCCACATCGAGGCGAAGACGACGGCGTCTGAGGCCCGCTTCGCTTTTTTCAGCATCATATAATAGACCGCCTCCTCGATCCTGTCCGAGAGGTGGTTGACTGCCGCCGAGATAAAGGGATCCTCGAAAACGTGGCCCTCGTACTTGGGATGGTCGTTTACGACGACGCCGATTATCCGCGAGTTATTGCGCGCGAGTAAGGCGGCGGCCATATTGGGAATGTAGCCCCGCTCCTCAAGCTTCTTTTCCACCGCCTTTACGGTGCGCTCCGATATCTTCTCCGTCTTCCCGTGGAGGACGTTCGACACCGTTGCCGTGCTGACGCCGAGCTCGTCGGCGATATCCTTGATCCTGACCTTGCCCTCTGACCACATAAGCGCCCCACCTTAAATCTTCTGCATCCACTTTTTCCTTATAAAGATGATCCACGTCAGTATGAGCCGCACGCACTCCTCAAACGAGAGGCAGAGGTACACGAGCGATATGCTGAGCTTCCAGACGTAGGCGCTGAGAAACGCAAGGGGAACGCCGAAGCCCCACGTGCCGAAAAGCTCGATTATCATCACTATCCTCGTTTTTCCGCCGCTCTTGACGATGCCGCCGCCGAGGATCATATTCATCACCTTAACGGGCGATACGGCGGCGAAAACGATAAGTATATTCCGCGCCGTCTTCTTAACAAAGTCCTCAACGTTGTATATATCGGTGTAGAGCCCCATCAGAAGAATAACGGAGGCGGCTAATATGAACGAACCGATGAGCCCGTATAATAATAGCCTTTTTGATTTTTTATATGCCGAGTCGAAATCGCCCTTGCCGAGCTCCTTGCCTATAAGTATTCCCGCCGCCTGGGAAAGCCCGCTCAGCGCCCCAATCGTGAGGCCCTGTATCGGGTAAGTCAGCGTCATGGCGGCGCATTCGAGGGTGCCGATGTGGCCGTAGACCGAGGCGTAGACGTTCTCGCTCAGGCTCCACATGAACTCGAGCACGAAAACGGGGAGAAAGATGGCGAGATACTGCCCGGCGGACATCTTCGTAAGCGCGGGGGAGAAGCGGAAGGCGGCTCCGCACTTCCGGTCGACTGCCGACGCCCCGAATACAAGCAACAGAGCGCTTACAAGCTGCGATATAATCGTCGCCAGCGCCGCACCGTCAGCGCCCATAGCGGCAAAGCCGAGCTTTCCGAAGATCAGAACGTAGTTTAGCCCCGTGTTCAGAACGCTTGCGGCGATGCTGAAAATAAGGGGTAAAAGAGCCTTTTCCATGCAGCGCAGCCTCGTCGAGACCATCATTCCGACGGCGTAGGGCAGAAATCCGGCGGCGACGATCCTGAGATATGAGGCGGCGGCCTTCACCGTGTCCCCGTCCTCGGAGTACAGCCCCATTAACTGAG
>ONTN01000003.1 GCA_900320765.1 uncultured Eubacteriales bacterium | reverse complement strand
CCGGTGCTGGTAACTATCCTTCTGGTTATGGATGAAACAAATATCTCATAGCTGTTCAGAAAGGCTTCATCATCTTCTTCCAGATTCTTCATGGTATCGATGAAATCACCGGAGATCTTATTGATGTCCGCATCCTCCATGGCAGGAATCTCGGAATATGCGGGAGCCTTAAGCTCATAATATGCATCCTGAACAAGGCTTGCCTGATAGATCAGATCCTTAATGGTAAGTTCCACATACTCTCTTGTCTCATCAGGGCCCATGTCCGCACTTGCAGTTCCCACAGACTTTTTGTCTTCCGACATTACATAAACGGTGATCTGGATGTTTTCAATGTCCTTGGATCTGTTCTGATCAAGGCTGTGACGGATAAAATAAAACTCCCATCCCTTAGTCACTGTATCGGTTATTCTCCACGCAAAAGCTCCGCTGTTTTCAAGGAGCTCCTTAATCATATCTATTTTCATTATCCGAGCCTCGCTTTCGTCTTAAGATAAGGGCCTCCGTCAGCGACCTTGACCCATTCCTTGTAGCCCTTCCCGCAGCCGCCGTTCCCGTCTATTCTTCTGTCTGTGCTCGCCATTGTGATATTGCCCAGAAGGTCGGGAACGTAACCCGTCATAACGACCGGGGTCACGACCTTGCCCGTAAAAACGCCGTCCACTATCTCATAGCCTCTGTGGACTATGCACTGGATGCCCCAATGTTTCGGGTCCTCCATCCCGCTCTCGGTTCCCTTCAGAAGATAGCCGCGCTTTACCGAGGCAATCATATCGTCAAGGCTGTCAGATCCGGAGTCGAACACCGTGTTCGTCATTCTCGTATAGGCCTTATGCGCGTAATTCTCGCGCTTTCCGTTGCCCGTCGGCGCGATGCCGAGGCGAAGCGCGCTGAGAGCGTCGGCGATACCGGTTTTCAGGATACCCTTGTCTATCTCGATTACGTCGCCGGCAAGCGTGCCCTCGTCGTCAAAGGCGAAGGCCGTAACGCTCTCGTCGCAGAGAGCGCCCTCATGCATGGTAACAAGGTCGGAGCCCACTCGCTTGCCCAAATACTCGGCGCCGAGAGCTCTCTTTTTAACGAACATATCCATCTCGACCCCGTGGCCGAATGCCTCGTGGGCGATAAGGCCGGATATGCCGGGATCGGTTATGATCTCGTATTCGCCGGGGACTATCTTCTCCGCCTTTAACAGCTCTGCCATAGTCTGAGGCGCGGAGGCGAGCTTTTCGCGGAGGCCTTCAAAAATCTCCGGTCCGCCGAGGCCGCTCACTCCCTCGTAGATCATTCGGGTCTCTCCGTCCTCAGAGGGAGAATAGGCGCCGACCGTGCCCTCGGAGTAAACGTAGCTCTGACGCATAAAGCGGTTTTTGGAAATAAAAAGCTTTGAGATATGGGTAGACGATCCGCGAAGGAAGCAGTCGAGAGCTGCGGGTATAGTTCTCATTCCCTCGTCGGAGAGCTCGTTGAACATTTCAATGAGCGCGTTCATATCCGTCTCCTCCGGAAGAGTACCCGTCTCCTTCTCTATGAACAGCTCGATTGGCTCGTCGGGTATGGCGGCGGTGGCGTAGGGCTTCGTCCCCAGCTTTCGCAGAAGCTCAAGCTGGGCGGCAAGCTCGCCTTTAAGCCTTCGTGCGATATCGGGCTCAGCCTCGTTGAAGGCGTACTCAGAATACAGCCCGTCCTTCATCACGCGGACTACCGTGCCGCGCTCCGTCGTCATCGTCTTTCCCGAAACGCTCTTTGAGTGCTGGGAGACGGAGGCGGTAAAGCCGACTGAGTCCGTCGACAAAACGGAAACGTAGTCGTATTCCTGCCCCAGCTCGCTCACAAGCTCGCGCAGAAACGGGGCGATCGAATCAAGATACTTTGAAAATGGAGCTTTCATCATTTCACTTCCTTTAATTAATAATGGTCTTCATCCACCGCTTTGATCTCAGCATAACGTACCCGAGGATACATTTTAAAAACTCCAGCCCCTCGACTATCGCGAAAAGAAAGATAACGGAAACGGAGGAGAATTTTGAAAGCAGGAAGGCCGTCGGCACCATAGCCGCCCAGACGAAGCAGCTGTCAAACAGGAAGGTGACGAGAGCCTGACCGCCCGAGCGGATAGTAAAGTAGCTCGCGTTCGTGAACGCCCTTGCGGGCATACAGGCCGCGTGGACGAGGATCATACTGCTTGCAAGCGACCTGATCGCCGCGGTCGTATTATATGCCCTGGGAAATACGCCCGACAGCGCCGCCTGAGCTATTGCGAATACTGCCGTAAACGCCACGGAGAAGAAGGCGAGCTTTCGCGTTGCGTCCAGCACCTCGCTCTCCGGCTTTCTCGCGCCGAGCTTCTGCCCTATTATTATGCCCACCGCGTTCCCCATTGCAATGAGGGATACGCTCATAGTATTCGTTAAAGTGGTCGCAATATTGACGGCTCCGACAACGTCGAGGCTGCGGAGTGAGTAGCACCAGTTCAGCGTGGTAACTCCAACGGACCAGAGCGCCTCATTTGCCATAAGCGGCAGGCTCTTTTTCGTTATCTTTACGGCGAGCTCCTTCGGAATAGCAAAGGAGCGGTACGCCCCCTTTATGAACGGCGCTTTATCTGAGTGCGTATGCGTCCAGCCGGCGCATACAGCGAGCTCGGCAAAGCGGGATATCACAGTTGCTATCGCGGCTCCGCTTATTCCGAGCGCGGGAGCGCCGAGGTTTCCGAATATAAGCACCCAGTTTAGCAAAAGATTTACCAAAACGGCGACTATTCCGGCGACCATAGGCACCACCGTCTGCCCGCACTCCCTCAGCGTTGAGGTGTACGCGCTCGTTACGGCGAAGGGCAAGAGCCCGACGAGCATTATCCCCATATATTCCCTGCCGAAGGAAAGGTATCTTTCGGCCTCACCCGCTTCGCCCTCTCCCTTCAGGAAGAAGCTTATCAGATTTGACCCGAACAGGAGAAATATCGCCGTGCCCACGGCGGTTATCACGACTCCCGCAAGTATCTTATACCTGAACGTATGGCGGACGCCTTCGTGGTCGGAATTCCCGAAGAACTGCGCCGTAAAGATTCCGGCGCCGGAGGCCGCTCCGAAAAGGCAGAGGTAAAAGACGAATAATATCTGATTGACGATCGCCACTCCGCTCATCTCTGCCGTTCCGACCTGGCCGACCATAATGTTATCGAGCATTCCGACGAAGTTAGTTATAAAGTTCTGTATCATTATCGGGACGGCGACGGCCATAACGGACCTGTAAAACCGCCTGTCTCCTATATAGCGCTTAAGCATAGCCTGTAATCCTTTATTTTTATCCACCGTATATACCGTCGTCAGGCATAAAGCCGCCTATAAGCGAGGGCTTAACGTTATAGAGCGCCCTGAGATACGGGGTCACGGCGTCCATTATCTCATACGCACCGGTAATGTAGGCGCCGCTCTCGCTGACAGCCGCAGTTACCGCGGCAAGTCTCTCCTCCGTCATATTATCCGTGTTGACGGCGACGCAGTATATCGGGCAGAGCTTTCTCCCGGTATCGTTCTGCCACGCCCACGAGGCGGAAAAGCCGATATCGTAATTATTATTCAGTGGCGCAGGCACGCATGCGAAGCTCCCGGCCTCGCTCTTGACCTGCTCCTCTATCTCCCCGTATGGCAGGTACTCATAGAATACGGTCTTTCCCTCGGCAAGCTCGTGATTATTCGCGATAACGCGAACGACGGCGTCCTCCGCACCGCCCTCGTACGGTATGTACACAGTCCTTCCGTAAAGTATGTCCGGGTCGATGCTGTCGGCAAAGCGCATATCCTCGTCGTTACTCTCCATAAGCCAGACATCGCCGGAGAGGCAGACGCCGATAATCGCTATCTTCCCGGCGGTCTCTCTGTAAACGCGGCAGGCAAGATTTGTGGGTATAACGGCCGTATCTATTTCTCCCCTTCCGAGAGCGTCCGCAAGCTCGGCGCCGGTGCCGTACTCGAAAAAAACGGCGTCGCCGAAGAGAAAGCTGTAGCTGTAGGCTGCGTCCTCATCCGTATAGCCGACGCAAATGCGGCTGTCAGGCTCGGCTGGCTTCGAAGGCTCATGCGGGTCGGACGGCTCTGAAGGCTCGGATGGGTCTACGGGGGTGATCGGCTCCGGCTTTACGGGGTCAGCAGGCTTTCCGCATGAAGCGAGAATAACAGCGAATATTAATACGAGTGATATTATCCCGAGTATCTTTTTCATCTCAGCACCTCCGGCGACTGATTATCGCCGTATTAATTCATCATAATTATACACGTAAGCCCACGATGTGTCAATTATTGCGATAAAAATGCGATACTGACCACAAAATATATTGAATTTGCACTTGCAAAACCGCAATACAGATGATATAATACCTTCGTTAGGATGATGGAAGCTTAAGGAGTGGGTCGTGACCCGCTCTTTTTTCTGCAAATTTTCGCTTGGTAAAAAATCGGAGGATGATGTTTTGGCAAAGACAGCAGATATCGTTCGTGAGTTTTCCGAGCCCATCGTCACTTCGCTCGGTCTCGAGCTCTGGGACGTTGAGTTCGTGAAGGAGGCGGGAGAGCAGTATCTCCGCGTCTATATTGATAAGGAGGGCGGCGTTTCGATAGACGACTGCGTGAATGTGCATCACGCTCTCGATCCCGTTCTCGATGAAAAGGACCCGATCCCCGTGGCCTATACCTTCGAGGTCTGTTCCGCCGGTCTCGAGCGTCAGCTTAAGACCCCCGCGCATTTTCAGCGCTTTATCGGCTCTCCGGTCAGCGTAAGGCTGTATAAGGCAAAGGACGGAGTCCGGGAGTTTAACGGTTCCCTCTCCGGTTACTCTGACGGGATAGTCAGCATAACGGATAAGGATGGGCAAAAGCATTCCTTCCCCGATCAGGAAATAGCAGCAGTTAAGCTAAGGATAGAATTTTAAAAACGAGGTGGTTACAAAATGAACGCAGAATTTTTCGCCGCTCTGGCGCTTATTGAAAAGGAAAAGGGCATACCCAAGGAAAAGATGCTCGAGAGGATAAATCAGGCTCTTTTAGCCGCCATCCGCAAGGATAACCCCGGCGCCGAGGAAAACGTTTTCGTCGACGTTGACGAGGCCAAGAACAAGATCGATATGTACATCCGCAAAACCGTCGTAGAGACGGTTGAGAATCCCGCCATCGAGCTTCTTCCCGAGGAGGCGAAGCGCTATTCAAAGCGCGCTCAGGTCGGCGACGTTGTTAACGTACCGGTCGATACCAAGAAGTTCGGCCGCATTGCCGCTCAGTCCGCCAAGGGCGTTATAATCCAGGGCATCCGCGAGGCCGAGCGCAGCATGGTCTACGAGGAGTTCACCTCCAAGGAGCACGAGATTCTCTCCGGCACAGTTACCCACGTCGACAACGTCCGCGGCTCTGTAAGCCTCAGCATAAATTCGAGCGCGGACTACACCGAGGCCGTGCTTCTTGCCGGCGAGAGAGTTCCCACCGAGGTCCTCAAGGAGGGCGATAAGATCAAGGTCTACGTCGTTGAGGTCCGCAAGATGGGCAACGGCCCCCAGATCCTTATTTCCCGCACTCACCCCGGCCTTGTAAAGCGCCTCTTCGAGCTCGAGGTTCCCGAGATTTACGACGGCACCGTGGAGATAAAGAGCATTGCCCGCGAGGCCGGAAGCCGCACGAAGATGGCAGTATCCTCAAACGATCCCGCGGTTGAGCCCATCGGCGCCTGCGTCGGCCCCAAGGGCGGAAGAGTCGGCGCTGTTGTAAACGAGCTTCGCGGCGAGAAGATCGACATCGTCAAGTATTCCGAGAACCCCGCTGAGTATATCGCCGCCGCCCTCGCCCCCTCCGACGTTGTCAGCGTCACCCTTCTTGACGAGGGGAAGAGCTGCCGCGTTATCGTACCCGATTCCCAGCTTTCGCTCGCTATCGGCAAGGAGGGACAGAACGTAAGGCTCGCGGCAAGGCTTACCGGATATAAGATCGATATCAAGCCCGAGAGCGAGGCATAAGATAATTCGATATTCTGTTATTAAAGGGTGAGATCATGCAGCGTAAGATCCCAATGCGCCAATGCGTAGGCTGCCGCGTTATGCGCGATAAGCGCGAGCTTATCCGCATCGTCCGCTCGCCTGAGGGAGAGATCTCCGTCGACGCTACCGGAAAGAAAGCCGGCAGAGGCGCCTATATTTGCCGGGACCCGGAGTGCCTTAAAAAGGCCGTAAAGTCCCGCGCTCTCAGCCGCGCCTTCGGCGCTGAGGTGCCGGAGGACGTCTTCGCCGCCCTCTCAGAAGGATTGGAGGAGAGCATATGAACGCAGCCCTCAGTTTTCTCGGCCTTGCAAAAAGGGCCGGCAGGCTCGTCATCGGCGAGGAGAGCGTAAAGCTCGAGGCGAGAGCGAACAAAACAAAGCTTATCCTCACGGCCTCCGACGCGGGAGATTCGCTGAAAAAGAGAGCAGATAACTTCGCCAGGATGGCAAAATGCGCGCACACCACGCTTCCCTTTTCAAAGGATGAGCTCGGTATGCTGCTCGGCAGAGGAACGCCGGGCATCCTTGCCATTACCGACAACGGTATGGCTAAGGTGTTTTCAGAAAAGTTAGTTAAAGGAGAGATCATATGAGCACAATGGTCAAATACAGGGTACACGAGGTGGCTAAGGACTTTGGCCTCACGAGCAAGGTCATTACCGAGATACTCACTAAATACGCCACCGCCCCGAAAAATCATATGCAGGTGCTCGAGGACAGGGAGCTCGATATAATCTTTGAATACCTGACCTCAAATAATCAGATGGAGAGCATCGCCGACATATTTGCCGACGCCGCCCCCAAGGCTGAGGCGAAGCAGCCCGCGGCTGACGAGAAAAAGGCCGAGGCCGCCGCTCCCGAAAAGAAGGCAGAGGTCTCCTCTCCCGCTCAGGCCGACGCTAAGCCGGCTCAGTCGAAGAAGGAGGAGAAGCCGCGCCAGCCCAAGGGTCAGCCTCAGAAGAGGGTCATCGACACCTCCGGCGTTACAATTAATATTGAAAAGTACAACGAGCGCTTTGAGGATATGGCGGGCGACCGCACGAGGAAGAATCAGAACGCCCGCGGCGGCAAGGAGAAGATCAAGCAGAAGCCAGGCCGCCAGCAGCAGAATCAGGCTCAGTCGAACAAACGCCGTCAGGAGGAGCGCGACCGTATGCAGCGCCTCCAGTTCGAGATCGCGAAGAAAGCCCCCGTCAAGGTTCAGATCCCGGACGAGATCAACGTAGGCGAGCTTGCCTCCAGAATGAAGAAGACCGGCGCCGAGGTCGTAAAGACGCTTATGAAGAACGGCGTTATGGCTTCCCTTTCCGACGTTATCGACTTTGACACCGCCGCCATCATCGCTGAGGAGATGGGCTGCAAGGTCGAGCGTGAGGTCATAGTCACGATCGAAGAAAAGCTTATCGACGATACGCAGGATAATGATGAGGATCTTCTCCCCCGCGCCCCCGTCGTCGTCGTTATGGGTCACGTTGACCATGGCAAAACGAGCCTTCTCGACTATATCCGCAAGGCGCACGTCGCCTCCGGCGAAGCCGGCGGTATCACCCAGCATATCGGTGCCTACACCGTTACGGTAAACGGCGCGAACGTCACCTTCTTAGATACCCCGGGACACGAGGCATTCACCTCAATGCGTGCCCGCGGCGCTATGGTAACGGATATAGCGATACTTGTCGTCGCCGCTGACGACGGAATAATGCCCCAGACTATTGAGAGCATAAACCACGCAAAGGCGGCAAAGATACCGATAGTCGTCGCCATAAACAAAATGGACGTTCACGGCGCTAATCCCGAGCGCATCAAGCAGCAGCTCACCGAGTACGATCTCGTGCCCGAGGAATGGGGCGGCGAGACCATCGTATGCCCGATCTCAGCGAAGACCGGTCAGGGCATCGACGCCCTTCTTGAAAACCTCGTCCTTCTCGCCGAGGTGCAGGAGCTCAAGGCAAACCCGAACCGCGCGGCAAAGGGCACGGTTATCGAGGCAAGGCTCGACAAGGGCCGCGGCCCGATAATGACAGTTCTCGTTCAGAACGGAACTCTGAGACAGGGCGATATCATAATCGCCGGGACAGCCGTCGGTCGTGTCCGCACGATGCTGAACGACAAGGGCGAGCGCGTTACCGAGGCAGGTCCCTCCATCCCCGTCGAGATCGCGGGTATGAGCGAGGTACCCGGCGCGGGCGACATTTTCAACTCTGTCAAGGATGAGAGAATGGCTCGTATGCTTGCCGAGCAGCGCAAGGAAGATCAGAAAAACGCCGGAAGCGGGCACAAGAAGATAAGCCTTGAGGACCTCTTCGCCCAGATCCAGGAGGGCGAGCTGAAGGAGCTTCCGATAATCGTTAAGGCCGACGTTCAGGGCTCCGCAGAGGCGGTAAAGACGAGCCTTGAGAAGCTTACCAATTCCGAGGTAAGGGTCAAGGTCATCCACTCCGCAGTCGGCGCTATCAACGAGTCCGACGTTATGCTTGCCACCACCTCCGGAGCTATTATCGTCGGCTTCAACGTCCGCCCCGACTCCGCGGCAAAGGACTCCGCCGCGAGAAACCACGTCGATATGCGTATGTACCGCGTTATCTACGACTGCATAAACGAGATCGAGGACGCTATGAAGGGTATGCTTGCCCCGAAGTACCGCGAGAACATTATCGGCCACGCTGAGGTGCGCGAGACCTACAAGGTCTCCAAGGTCGGCACCGTATGCGGCTACTACGTTCAGGACGGAAAGATCCAGCGCGGCTGCTCCGTCCGCGTTCTGAGAGACAACGTGGTCGTCCACGAGGGCGACCTTGCCTCGCTCAGGCGCTTTAAGGACGACGTCCGCGAGGTCGCGTCCGGCTATGAGTGCGGAATGCAGGTCGAGAAGTTCAACGACGTAAAGATCGGCGACGTTATCGAATGCTTCGTAATGGAAGAAATCAAAGCGTAAATTAATGCTCGGGCGGGACTGAGGGCCCGCCCGGTTATTTTAATATGAGGTAAAAAATATGCCATCAAATAAGCTTAACAGGATTAACGAGGATATCAGGCTCTCCCTCTCCCGCCTTTTAGGCGAGGTCAAGGATCCGAGGATACATCAGGGTCTCGTCACCGTCACACGCACGGAAACTACGAGCGACCTAAAATACTGCAAGGTCTACGTTTCCGTTATGGGGCTTGAGAGCGAAAAGGACTTTATCCGCGGGCTCAAGTCCGCCTCCGGCTGGCTTCGCCGCGAGCTGGGGCAGCGGGTAAAGCTTCGCAACGTACCCGAGCTCACCTTCGTTATGGACAAGTCCATCGAGTATGGGGCACATATCTCAAGTCTTTTAAACGAGCTTCACGTCTCGAGCGACGAAAGCGAGGAAGAGAGCGATGAATGAGCTCACCGTTAAAGAGGCGGCAAACCTGCTGTCACTAAACAACAACTTCGTAATACTCACGCACAAGAGGCCGGACGGCGACACTCTCGGCTGCGGCGCGGCGCTTTGCTCCGCTCTCAGGAGAGCCGGAAAGCGGGCCTATCTTTTGCGCAACGGCGGAGCCACAGAGAAGTTCGTGCCCTTTATTGAGAGGTTTTACACACGCAGAGGCTTTCAGATAACGAATGAATACATCGTTACGGTCGACGTGGCAAGCTCGAATATGCTCGGCGACAGGCTGCAGCTTAACGTCGATCTCGCTATCGACCATCACGAGTCCAATTCACGCTTCGCGAATAATCTCCTGCTCGACTCCACAGCCTCAGCCTGCGGCGAAATCATCCTCAAGGTTATTAAGGAGCTCTGCGGCTCCGTCACAAAGGAGGAGGCCGATCTTCTGTATATTGCTCTGTCTACGGATACCGGCTGCTTCCAGTACGGAAATACTAACGCCGCCTCCTTCCGCGCAGCAGCCGAGCTCTGCGAGCTTAACGCTGACGTTGCGAAGCTCAACCAGCTCTTTTTCCGCACCTTCTCACGGGCTCGCATTGCCCTTGAGGGCGCCATTATGTCCTCCCTGCGCAGCTATTCTGCCGGAAAGATCACTATGGCTGTTATTACCCGCAAGATGGTTGAGGCCTCCGGCGCGGGCGACGACGATATGGAGGATCTCGCCTCCCTGCCAGGCAAGGTCGCCGGCACTCTCGTTGCCGCAATGGTAAAGGAAAACGACAAGGGCTTTTCCAAGATATCCCTCCGCTCCACCGGTGAGGTCAACGTTTCCGAGGTATGCGCCAAATTCGGCGGCGGCGGTCACGCGATGGCCTCCGGCTGCGAGATAGATCTTCCGCCCGAGGAGGCCGCCGAGGTCATTCGTGCGGCTATCGAGGAGAAAATGCCGTGAACGGCGTGATTATAATCGACAAGCCGGAGGGCTGGACGAGCCAGGACGTATGCGCGAAGCTGCGCGGCCTCTTCCGTGAAAAGCGGATAGGACATGGGGGCACGCTTGATCCGATGGCAACGGGCGTTCTCCCCGTTTTTCTCGGGCGTGCGACAAGGGCGGCTCAGTTTTCCGAAAACTCGGATAAAACTTATGTTGCCGGAATGAGGCTCGGCATCGTCACCGACACTCAGGATATAACCGGGCGAGTTCTTTCCGAGCGTGAGAATTCGGTAACGACCGATGATATCAACGCCGTCCTTCCCTGCTTTTTGGGAGAGCTTGAGCAGATACCCCCGATGTACTCCGCCGTTAAGATCGGTGGGAAGAAGCTTTACGAGCTTGCCCGCAAGGGACAGGAGATTGAGAGAGCTCCGAGAAGGATCACGATCCGGTCTATCGAGCTTGCAGGCTGCGAATGCGGTGACTTTCTTATTACCGTTACCTGCTCAAAGGGCACGTATATCCGCACGCTTATAAACGATATCGGCGTTTTTCTCGGCTGCGGAGCCTGTATGTCGAGCCTGCGCCGGACTGTCGCCGCGGGCTTCTCAATAGATAAGGCCGTTCCCCTCTCAATGCTGATAAACGCTTCCGAGGATGAGCGCCGCGCCTGCGTCTCCCCGACCGACAGCGTATTTGCCGCTTATCCCGCAGTTTCGATCGGCGGACGGGCTCTCGCCCTCGCGCTGAACGGAAACGAGTTTCGCGCCCCCTGCGCCGACGGGAGATACCGGGTTTACTCAGAGAGCGGAGAATTTATCCTGTTCGGCGAGTGCCGGGATGGGTCGATGAAAACGATCAAAAGCTTTTTCGAGGTACAGAGTATATGAAGCGCGTAATAGCACTCGGTTTTTTTGACGGAGTACATATCGGGCACGGGGCATTGCTTAAAAGGGCGGCTGAGCTTGCCGAAGAGCTCGGAGTTCTCCCCTCCGTTATGACCTTCGATATTCCGCCGATGAAAAGCGTCGAGCTCATCACATCCCCCGCCGAGCGCGCCGCCATCATTCACGAGCAATACGGGATAGATGATATCATCCTCCTCCACTTCGACGAAGAACTGCGGAAAATGCGTTGGAATGACTTTATTCTGATGCTTCGTGAGAAGTACGGCGCCGTCTGTCTCGTTGCGGGATACGATTTCCGCTTTGGCTATATGGGTGAGGGCGACTCTGAAAAGCTCAAATCTGAGTGCGCCGCTCTCGGGCTCGGGTCGGAGATCATCGGAAAAGTTGAGCTCTGCGGCGAGGCCGTCACATCCACACGCATAAGGGAGCTTATCGCTCAAGGCGATTTAGAGAAGGCCGCTGAATATTTGGGGCACCCGTTTTCGATCTCGGGCCGCGTCGCCCATGGGCGCAGGATAGGTCACGCTTTAGGCGCTCCTACCGTAAACCTCACGCCGCCGATGGGAAAGCTCCTCCCCGCCCGCGGAGTGTACGCCTCGAGGACAGTTCTCGATAGCGGCGAAGCATTTTGCGGAATTACGAACGTCGGCGTCAGGCCGACGGTTTCAGACAGCGGCAGAGTTTCGATAGAAACGCATCTTTTTGACTTTGACGCCGACCTGTACGGGCGGGAAATAAAAGTTGAATTTTTGAAATTTCTGCGCGGAGAGCGAAGGTTTTCCGATATAAGTGAGCTTCGGGCGCAGATCGAGCTTGACGGCGCCGCCGCTCAAAAGTATTTTGAATAAACAAGTCACCTCATGGCATACTAACCGTGAGGTGATTTTTAATGACTGAAAAAGAAATTATGTACGTTGAGGACGCTCTCGGTCACACCGAATTCCTCAGAACCCAGGCGCAGACCGCCATCAGCCAGCTTACCGACCCGCAGCTCAAGGCAAAGTGCCAGGAGCTCGTAAAAAAGAACGAGGCCGCCTTCGGCAGCTTCTTCTCACTCGTTTAAGGAGGCAGAAAAATGGACGACAAGTGCATTATGGAAAACATTCTTTTGACAACGAAGGGCGTTTGCGATCTCTACCTTCACGGTGCTATAGAGTCACCCACGCCCAACGTACACTCCTCATTCACGACCGCCTTGAACGACGCCCTTACGATGCAGGACGGAATATACAAGGCAATGACCGCAAAGGGCTGGTACCCCACCGACGCTGCGCCTCAGACTAAGCTTAACGAGGTAAAGCAGAAGTTCTCACAGACAGCAAGCACGTTCTAAAAAAGCGCCGGAGGAAAACCTCCGGCGTTACTGTTTTATACCATTTTCGCGCTCATAGGGCGGCCTGCTAAAATGTGGAAATGGAGATGCGGCACGGTCTGTCCCGCCTCCAGTCCGGCGTTCGATACGACGCGGAAGCCGTTATCAAGGCCGAGGTCGCGCGCTATCTTCGCTATCACGGTGAAGATATGTCCGATAAGAGCCTCGTGCTCCTCGGTAAGCTCTGCGCAGGACTCGATGTGAGTTTTCGGAATGACGAGAACGTGCGTCGGGGCAAGCGGATTGATATCTCTGAAAGCGAGGCAGATATCGTCCTCATAGACCTTTGTTGAGGGGATCTCGCCCTCGACTATATTGCAGAAAATGCAGTTAGGGTCAAACATCTCTTCTCCTCCTCAGTTAATTCCAAGCTTTAGCGCCACAAAGTTATCCACCATGGCGAGGGCGTTATCGAGCATAAGGACGTCTTTTCCGCCGCCCATAGCGCTGTCCGGTCTTCCGCCGCCCTTGCCGCCGCAGATCGCGGTTACCTGGCGGATTATGTCCCCGGCCTTAACTCCGGCGGCGACAGCGTTCTTGCCGCAGACGGCTTGGAAGGTTAACTTATCATCCTCTGTGCCGGCAATAACTGCAACGATGTTATCGTCGCGGCTCTTAATATCGTCGCCCATCTTGCGCAGCTCGTCCGCGCTCGCTCCCGCGCGGGAGAACGTAAGCACCTTAAGGCTGCCTACGGTCTTGGCGGAAGCCATAAAGTCGGCTATCTCGCCGGAACGGAGCTTGTCCTTGAGACCCTCGACGGTTTTGGTGAGCTTCTTGATATCTTCAATATTGCTCTTGACGCGCTCAATAAGCTCTGCCGGGCTTGTCTTAAGAGCGTCAGCCGCGGAAGCGAGGGTGTTCATTGCGTTCTCAAGCGCAGAATAAACCTCAAAGCCGGTTACAGCCTCGATACGGCGAACGCCGGAGGCGATAGAGGACTCGCTTACTATCCTGAAGGGGCCGATCTTCGCCACGTTGTCAACGTGCGTGCCGCCGCAGAATTCGATGGAGAAGCTGTCGCCCATCGTGACCACTCTTACGATATCGCCGTACTTCTCGCCGAACATAGCCTGAGCGCCGAGCTTCTTTGCCTCGGCGATCGGAAGCTCCTGCACGGTAACGGAGTCGCCGGAGAGTATCTCGGTAGCAACGATCTTCGCAACCTTCATTACCTCCTCGTGAGTGAGGGCGGAGAAATGGGTAAAGTCAAAGCGGAGCCTGTCGGGCTCAACGAGAGAGCCCGCCTGATGGACATGGTCGCCCAAAACGCTGCGGAGCGCCGCATTAAGAAGGTGGGTCGCGCTGTGGGCGCGCATAATGGCGGCGCGGCGGGGTTTATCGTAAGCCGCCGTCACGGTATCGCCGACCTTGAAGTCGCCGGACTTGACGACGCCGTGGTGCAGGTACTTGCCGCCCTTGTCCTTCTTTACGTCGGTAACCTCGAAGACGGAGTCGCCGCAAGCAATCGTTCCGTGATCGGCGACCTGGCCGCCCATTTCGGCGTACATAACCGTTCTGTCGAGGACGAATATCGCGGGAGCTCCGGCGATTATCTCCTCCTGGAGCTCGTTTTCGGAGACGATGGCGAGCACCTTTGCCTCGCATTCGCTGTCATTGTAGCCCAAAAACTCGGTGGGCTTATTGTCAAGGCCGAGATCAAGGCCCTGCCACGCGTTCGACATATCGCCGCGCGCCTCTCTCGCCCTCTTGCGCTGCTCCTCCATAAGAGCCTTAAAGCCGGCCTCGTCGGCGGTCATTCCCGCGTCGGCAAGGATATCCTCGGTAAGATCAAGCGGGAAGCCGAAGGTATCGTAAAGCTTGAAGGTCTCCTCGCCGGTTATAACGGTCTCGCCCTTCTCCTTATGGGCGGCGATCACGTCCTGAAGAAGCCTCATTCCGGTGTCGATCGTCTTGGCAAAGCTCTCCTCCTCGACCTTGATAACGCGGATAACGTAATCCTCCTTCTCCTTCAGGTCGGGATAAGCCGTTGCGTTCTCGTGGATGACCATATCGCAGACCTTGTAAAGGAAGGGCTCGTTTACACCGAGGAGCTTGCCCTGGCGGGCGGCGCGGCGGAGAAGCCTTCTGAGAACGTAGCCCCTGCCCTCGTTCGAGGGAAGGACGCCGTCGCCTATCATAAAGGTGGCGCTTCTAATATGGTCGGTGATTATTCTGAGCGAAACGTCGGTCTTATGGCTCTCGCCGTAACGCGCGCCGGTGATCTCGCTCACCTTGTTCGTGATGTTCATAACGGTATCGACGTCGAAGAGGCTGTTAACGCCCTGGACCACGCAGGCAAGGCGCTCAAGACCCATTCCGGTGTCGATGTTCTTCTGAACGAGCTCGGTGTAGTTCCCCTCGCCGTCGTTATTGAACTGGGAGAAAACATTGTTCCAAACCTCAATAAACCTGTCGCAGTCGCAGCCGACGCCGCAGGTGGGCTTGCCGCAGCCGTGCTCAACGCCGCGGTCGAAGTAAATCTCGGAGCAGGGGCCGCACGGGCCGGAGCCGTGCTCCCAGAAGTTATCCTCCTTGCCGAGGCGGGTGATGTGATCGGCGGGAACGCCGACCTCCTTCGTCCAAACATCAAAGGCCTCGTCGTCGTCAACGTAGATCGAGGGATACAGCCTATTGGGATCGAGACCGACCCATTCCTCGCTCGTTAAGAATTCCCAGCTCCATTTAAGAGCCTCGTGCTTGAAATAATCGCCGAACGAGAAGTTGCCCAGCATCTCGAAATAAGTGCCGTGGCGGTCGGTCTTGCCGATATTCTCAATATCGCCGGTGCGGATGCACTTCTGGCAGGTGCAGACGCGCCTTCTCGGAGGCTCGACCTCTCCGGTAAAGTAGGGCTTCATCGGCGCCATACCGGAGTTTATAAGGAGAAGCGAGGGATCGTTCTGCGGTATGAGCGAAAAGCTCGGAAGCCGCAAATGCCCCTTCGTCTCGAAAAATTTAAGAAACATCTCGCGCAGCTCATTCAAGCCGTATTTCTTTTGCATTGGTATCAGTCCTCCGAAAGATTAATCATTCTCTATAAAAAGTACGCCCAGAGTGCCGGGGCCGCAATGGCTCGAGATAACTCCTCCGGCGCGGGTTATGTAAATGTTGTCAAAATGCTTAAGCTCGGTAAGCTCAGCCTTGACAGCCTCTAAAATGGCGGCGTCGACTCCGGAGTGCGTAATAAAGACGGCGTCCCTGTCAGCGCGCTTGAGCTGAGGCTCAAGATCATTAACGTATTTCTTTATAACGGCCTCGATCTTACCGCGGTACTTTGCCCCGACGCCCATTTTTCCGTCGGCGACAACTATCTTGGGCTTTATTCCGAGGGCAGATGCGGCAAGGGCGGAAACGGCGCTGCAGCGCCCGCCGCGGTATAGGTAGAGAAGCGTATCAACAACGAAGCTTGCGCGGACCTTGGGGATTATCTTCTGCAGCTCAAGCCATACTTCGGCGGCTGTCCTGTTCCCCTCCTCCATTATCTTCGCCGCCTTGAGGATAATAAGGCCGATGCCGGTAGAAAGATTGCGTGAATCGACAACGAAAACGTGGTCTGAATAGTCAACTTCCTCAGCCGCGACCTTGAACACGCTGCACGCTGCGCTCATCTCGGTGGATATCCCGAAAAACAGGATATCGTCGCCGGCGGCCTTCGCTTCCCTTATCGCCTCCTCAGCGTCGCCTGGAGAAAAGGCGGCGGTGGACGGAGTGGTCTTGTTCTTATCTGCCCAGGCGTAAAGCTTATCCGGATCGAACGACGGCCCGTCCTTAACGGTCTCCTCGCCCATTCTGACATAGAGCGGAACTATCCTTACGTTATTCTTTTCAATTAGCTCTGCGCCGAGGTCGTTCGTGCTGTCTGCGTAAATCCTAATCATGGCAGTGCCTCCGATCTTTTAGTTAGAGCCGAACAAATTGATTATACTCTTATTGCTCGCGCTTTTCCAGTTATTTATTTAAAAACAGCTTAAATATTCACCTTATTTATCTCGGTTATCCCCGGGATCTTTCTAATGTGGTCAAATAGCCTTGCCTCATCTATTCTCAGCTTCGGAAGCAGCGTTAACTTTGCCTTGTAATCGTTCATATCTCCCGTTACTTTGAGATTCAGAATCGCAAGTCTGTGATCCTTGCAATAGCGCATAGCCTCGTCGAGAGCGCCGCGGTCCTGATATCTGAGGGTAATGTCAAATTCCGGGGTCGTTCTTATATACTGCTCAGCATAAGAGAAAAGAGTCTGAGCAAGAAGCACAACAATAGTCGCGACTATCGCGCCTTCATAAAAGCCGGCTCCGACGGCAACGCCGACGATACCGCTCGCCCAAAGGCCGGCGGCGGTGCTCAGTCCCTTGACCTTAGGCTTCTTCGTGACTATTATCGTTCCCGCGCCTATAAATCCGAGGCCGGATACGATCTGCGCGCCGATTCTCGAAACATCCGTCGGCATTTTCAGATTGAGATAGAGATATATGCCCGTCATTGAGGCCACACAGGCGGCGGAGGTGACGAGAATATGAGTTCTGAAGCCTGCGGAACGGTTTTTAAACGAGCGCTCCATACCGATAGCTCCGCCAAGAAGGAAGGCAAGTCCGAAGCGGAAAAGCACGTTCAGCATATTTATATCGCAAAATACATTGAAAAAACTCAGCATTATTCTTCCCTCCCTTACGAAATCAGCTCTTGTATCGAGTAAACGCAGCCGAGCTCAGCGAGACTTGAGAGTATGGACGAATGTGACGGGCTGTCCTTAGCGAGCTTAATAGACAGTATGACGGATGGATACCTGTTTTCGTCATCATCTCCCTCAATATCTATATCGAACACCTGTCCCCCAAGGCTCTTGACCTTGTCAGTCACCGTCGTCATCTCTTCAAGGCTTGTACTATGTCGATATTCCGCAGGCGGCGCTTGTACTTGCCCTCGAGCGGGTGCATCAGCTCAAGAGCAAGGATGATTATGACGACGGCCGGGATGACCGCCTCATAGAAGCCTGTGCCGCAGGCGAGGCCAAGCATCGCGGAGGAGAAAAGACCGATCGCCGTGGTAAGGCCCGAGACCTGCTGATGTGCTATGGAGACAAAGTTGAATTCGCGAAGATAGTCTAACACCGGCTTATTCCCCTTCTATTCGCACAATCATACATATTAGATTTTAGCAGAAATCGGAACGATATACAAACAGGTTTTTACGTAAATACTGCACAAAAAATCCCGCACGTGAGGCGGGATTTTGGTTTTATTAAACCGTCAACTGAGGGTTATCTCCATTACTACCGGGTTATGGTCTGAATATACAAATCCGAGGTCGCGTGTCTCGGCATAATCTACGGTCACGTTCGACGAGACTATGAAGCCGTCGATAAGATAATACTGGAAGGAAGCCTTATCGGCTCCGGCATACGCCTTGTCAAGGCTGCGGCAGGTCGGGGTCTCCTCGTCCATTATAAACTGCCAGCCCTCGGGAAATATGCTGACTTCGATCTCGCCGCAGGCCCACATTCCCTCCTGGATCGGATACTTGCCCGAGTCCTCAGTCGAGAATATCTGGTTATAGTCACCGCCGGCGATTACATAGTTGCCTTTCTCCGCCTCAGCGTTCAGAAGCTCGAAGAGCATTTCGGTCTGCTTGACCTTCCCCGAGCCGTCGTCATACGCCTCAAGGTGCAGGTTTACGAGCACGAGCTCTCGCCCTCCCTCGACCGGGATACGGTTTATCGTTACGCAGCGTTTAAGGTTCGCCATCCTCGCAGGCCAGGCAAACGGGATCGGGAGCTGGACTCTTTCCGACTCGGCGATATCATACTTCGAGAGGGTCAGAAGGCCGGAGTCCACCTTTCCTATCGGTGGTATCGGATACGGAAGAAAGGCGACCTTGAAATTGTTCGCAAAGGTGCTGTCCATCCCCGTAAGCCTTTCCCTTACGAGCGCCGTCTCGTCAACTGAATGGGAGCGGTTTGAGCTGCGGTCCGTCTCCTGCAGAAGGAGAAAGTCGGGGGCTTCCTCAGCTATTTTAGAAAGCATACCGTTCATATTCTCGTTTACTCTCTCAAGTGTTGCGGTATCGACCTTCGTTCCCCCGTCCATAAAGAAGTCGGCGTTATCTCCGAGCGCACCGTAGCCGACGTTCCACGTCATTACCTTCAAGCTTGCTCCGGCGGGGATAGAAGCCGAAGTCCCGTTCTCCACGGTCAGCGTCTCTCTGTCTGCGGGCTTGTACTCCGTTATCGAGAGAAAGCCGATAAGAACGCCGACGATAAGAATGATTATGAATAAAAACGTCCTTACAATCTCAAAAAGTCTTCTTCCTATGCTTATCTTTTTCATAGTTCCTCCTTATCCCATCTGTGCCTCGCGAAGGGGCTCATCCCAGAAAACCCTTCCGCCTATCTTCTCCGCTTCCTCGTCTATAACAGTTTGCAGAAGCTCAAGGTATTCCGCGTCGCGCTTTTTTGTGCGGCGCCCCTTGCCGAAAAAGAGCTCCCTTTCGCAGTATGCGTCGTAGGCTACGGCGTAATCCTCATCGTCAACGTGCGGGAAGAAGGATACGCCCGCTGTGTATTTTATCGTACCGGCGTCGCTCTCCGCCGTGAGCGTAACGAGGGCGCCGCGGCGAGGCACTTCGTTGAAGGTGCAATCCGCTTTAAAATACTGCCTGTAAACGTCGACCGATTTCATTTAGCCCATCTCCCTTGCAAATGCCTTTATCTCTTTTTTCTGCTCTTCGGTGAGGTCTCCGCCCGCTCTTCCGAGAAGGGCGAGTCCCTGCCCCTTGAGCTTTAAAAGATAGCTCTTATCGCTGACCGTTATGCCCTTTTTAATAAGCGCTCCGGTAATTGCCTTGAGCCCGTGCTTCGTGCCGGACGCCGTTACCATAACGACTGCCTCGCCGATAAGCTCGGGATCAAGGTCCGAGATAAAGCGGAGCATAGCCTCGTCCGCCGTAAATGCGTAAGTGCCGCCGCAGAGGATAAGCCTGTCCGTCCTCTCGTTTAGTCCCTCGTCTATAGTGAGAGTGCTTACCCCGAGGGCTTCCGCCGCGGTCTCCGCCATCGTCTTCGTATTCCCTCCTCGGGACTGATACCTGATCGCGATTTTCACTTGGTATCTCTCCCTTCAGCCTCAAAAATAGTTATAAGCTCGTCGACGAGCTTTTCCGAATCAAAGCTCTCGGAAATCTCGATATACGGTATCCCGAACTCAACCGCCTCGCTTTTAAACTCTACGCTGCAATTTATAAGCCTTTCAAGGTCGGGTCTGTCGTCGATTCTCTTTTCAATCACGCTCGCCTTGCCCGCTACGGAATCAAAGTGCTTTCTGAGATAATCCTCGCTCATAACGATGAAAACGCAGCGGATCTTATTGAGGTATTCGGGCGAGAAGCTCTCCCTCCACTCGGACGGGATATAGCAGCCCTCAATTATCAGGCTCTGATCGTTTTCGCAGACCGTCTTGATAAGCTCGGCGACGAATGGCCACATCCAGTAACGCATTTTGTAGTCGTCGTTCACTGTGAGCTCGGTCATTCCGGTGCGGATAAAGCCCATTTTCAGATGGTCGAGAGAGAGATACGGTATTATAAGCCTCTCCATCAGCTTCTGCGCGAGCAAGGTCTTGCCGACGTGGCTCGAGCCGCCTATAAGATATACCAAGGTCGTCATCCCCCTATACAGTTATTTCAACAAGGTTATCCTCAAAGGCACGAACGCAGCTCTCGTAATAGCCGTCGCCCGTGACGCGAGGCCCGCTTGTGATCTCAAAGCCGTCAGCCTTAAGCCTCGCCGTAAGCTCGTCTACCCGCTCGCGGCTGCCCACGCTGAGCGCGAGGTGGATATACCCGGTACGGAACGTCTTATGCCCGGTCTCCGGCATATCGGGCTTGTTCATTATCTCAAGCCTCGCCCCATCCTCAAAGCTGAGAAAGTACGAGCGAAAGCCGGTTTTCGGGTTATGGTAAAGCTCGTTTGATTTAGCTCCGAAGTAGCGGGCGAAGAATTCTCTCGCGCCCTCTAAATCGTTAACGTACAAAGCGACGTGTTCGATCTTCACAAGCAGACCTCCCATAATAATTACGCGAAAACGACCTGCAAAAGCAGCATATACGCAGCAGTTCCCGCAATTATGCTGAGTATCGTTTTTCTCTTCCATATTTGCAAAAGCACGACTATGGCAGTCGCGATAAGCTCGGGAAGTCCGAAGGGAGAAGCCGTGATATCCGTCTGTCTGAGGCAGTAGATGACGAGCATTCCGATAATTGCGGACGGGAGCACCTTACCGAGATATGCGATAAAGGCGGGCGTCCTATGCCTGAATATCAGAAACGGAAGAAAACGCAAAAGCGCGGAGCCGACCGCCATTACTGCGATCAGCGCGGCTGTATGTAAGGAAGGATTCATTTCTCTTCCTCCTTCCCCTCAAGACGCCCGCGAAGAAGCGTGAGCACGAGGGTGATGAGAAGCATCGCCGGAATGAGGAAGTTTTCCGCGCCGAATATCAGAAGGCAGGCTAAGGTGCTGAGCGCTCCCGTTATCGCGGGAATATGGTCGCCCGAGGATATCCATTGCTCAACGAAGGCGGCGATAAACAGGGCGGTCATTGAAAACTCAATTCCCGCAGATGAAAACGGAAGAATGGCGCCCAGAAGGCTGCCCAATACGCTGCCGATAATCCAGTAGGCATGGTCGAACAGGGATACGAAGAAGCGGTAAAGCTCCGGGTCCGTTCCCTCCGGCGTCTTCCCGTCGCAGAGGAGCGAATACGTCTCGTCGGTGATGGCGTATATAAGGTAAGGCTTGTACTTGCCCGAATTTTTATAAACTCTCAGCATCGAAATGCTGTAAAAAAGGTGGCGGGCGTTCACCATAAATGTGGTGATCGCCGTTGTGATAATCGAGGCTCCGCCCGCTATCAGATCCACTCCGACGTACTGCATACTTCCGCCGTATATGAGCGTGCTCATAGCAAAGGCCCAAAGCGCCCCGTAGCCCGCCTTCCTGAGAAGTATCCCAAAGCCGATACCGAGAACGATATATCCGGCCATAACGGGCAGAGATTTCAGGAACGCAAGCTTAACTGTTTTTGATCTCATTAGGTAAGTTTTCTCCGGTTTTTTATAAATCTCTACCGTAGATTATAAAACAAATTTTCCATAAAAACAACCGTATTTATCACAAAAGAAAATCAGACCGAAGTGCAATTCGGTCTGATTTGAAAAAATATAAGCTACTGTATATCCTTACGTGGATATTTCAAATATGCGGCGAGGACGCACAAAGCGCATATCGCAAGCCCGAGGGATACCTTCACCCAGTCCAGGCTCCCATTTGTCACGATGTCGGCTCCCTCGCAGTATGAGTACGGAGTTACATACTTTAATGGCTTTGCAGACTCAGTGATATTGGCGATCAGGCTGAGAAAATATAAAGTAATCGCAAGCCCGAGACCGACGCCGACGCTCCCTCTCCTTAAAAAGGCGGATATGCCGAAGCATATTCCCGCAAGCTCAAGCTGGAGTATATAATACGCAATATGGATAAGTCCGGCTTCCTTCCAGGGTATCTCTTCCCCGATTGCCTTAGTACAGCCAATCGCCATAGCGAATACTATAAGATTCATGACCGTTATCTCGGCAAAAACAGCGGCAAGCTTTTCCGATATGATCCGCTTTCTGCTGACGGGATGTGCGAGAAGAAACTCCGCCGTGTGCTCCTTCTCCTCCTTGCTCAGCATACCCGCCGCGAGCAGCGAGGCAAATATGCCCCCGCCGAGGCCGAGCACGCTTCCGCACTCAAGGGCGTAATAATCCTTAAACATGCCGAAGCTCAGCCGGTCCATTCCAAATGCGGCGGTGAACGAGCCCATTGACGAAAACATATCGTTTACATCATCAAGCTGGCTCTTCAACTCAGGATACAAGAGGACGTTGATGCCGAGAAGCAGGACGATGGCGCAGGTCCATATCAGAAGGGATACTCTTCCCTGCCTGAGCTCATGCTTTACGATGGTCATTTTTCATCCTCCTTCAGGTAATAGTGGATGAATATCTCCTCAAGGTCCGGTTCGGAGATTGTGAGGTCAAGGATCTTTCCTTCCGAAAGCCTTTTGAGAAGCTCCTCGGTCTCGCCGCTGAACAGGAAGCTCGCGCCTCCGTCAGTCTTCTGTATGTCCCGAACGCCTTCAAGGCCGGAGAGCTCCGCCGTTCCGCAGAGAGTTACGCGCTTGGCGTTCGCCCTCGCGAGACTGTCGACGCTGTCGCAGGCTATTACCGTTCCCTCGCGGACAATGGCGGCGCGGGCGCAGTTGTGCTGCACCTCGGAAAGAACGTGGCTTGAGAGAAAAACCGTAGCCCCATTTTTGTTCCGCTCGCGCAAGATCTCGAAGAACTCCCTCTGCATAAGCGGGTCAAGGCCGCTTGTGGGCTCGTCCAAAATCAGAAGCGATGGCTCGCTTTGAAGAGCGCAGACTATCGCAACCTTTTTTCTGTTTCCGAAGGAAAGCTCGCTTACCTTTCTCGTCGTATCAAGCTCAAGGCGTTCGCAGAGCCGCTTTGCCTCGGCGCCGCAGTCCTTTCCGCGCAGGTCGGCGGAGAGCTTCAGTATCTCCGATACCCTCATTCCGGAGTAGAACGCCGCCTCAGACGGGAGATAGCCGATATCGCGGCGGATAAGCTCCGGTTTAACAGTTACGTTTTTTCCGAAAATATATGCCTCGCCCGAGGTCGGCCTTATGAGCCCGAGAAGGGTGCGGATCGTAGTCGACTTTCCCGCTCCGTTCGGCCCGATAAAGCCGAAGAAATCCCCCTCGCGAACGGATAAGTTCAGATTTGTTATTCCGCGCGCTTTCCCGTAGTACTTCGTAAGATCAACCGTTTTGATAGCTTCCATAATCTCACTCGCTTTTTTCTTTTGTTTCTTCCTTTGCCACCTCAACGCAGAAGCCACGATGACCGCAGGACGGGCAGGTGAGCTTGCGGGTCGAGGGCGTGTGCGCCGCCCAAAAGGCCTCTT
>ONTN01000018.1 GCA_900320765.1 uncultured Eubacteriales bacterium | reverse complement strand
AAAAACGTTTCGCCCGTGCGGGTGTTCTTCAGTGTGGCGCGGCCGCTTTGCGCCATCCGCGAGGAGTCGCTGTAGACGATGTCGCCCTGAAACAGCGGGGCGTGACGCCCGGCCTGGCCGTAATCCTCGTGGGGGACGATCCGGCCAGCGAAATCTATGTCCGGAACAAGGGAAAGGGATGCGAGGAAACCGGCATGCTGTCCCGGACGGTGAAAATGGACGCGTCGGTGACCCAGGAAGCGCTGGAGGCGGAGACCGAGATGACGGTGAGCCCCGCCGGGGCTAAAAGACTGCGCGAGCTTGAGAGACGCGGATATTTCTCCGTCAAGGAGAAGGGAAGAAGCGGAGCCCCGTTTTTCCTTATGGGTTTAAGACAGCGGTATGCCCTCTTCCTCGGACTGATACTGGCGATCGGAACGGTCTGGACCTCGTCCTTCTATATCTGGCAGATAGAGGTCAGCGGCAACGAGGAGATACCGACAGCCGCTATCCTCGCCGCCCTTAGGGAGGAGGGAATAAAGCCCGGCGTTTCCGCCTTTGCGGTGGATAACAGGATGCTGGAAAACAGGCTCGTTTTAAAAATACCGAAGCTTGCCTGGATAACGGTGAACGTGCGCGGGAGCACGGCCTGGGTCATAGTGAGGGAGAAAATCGAAAAGCCGGTGAGGGAGAGAAAAAGCGAGGTGAGGGCCGAGCGCGCCGGGGTTATAACGAGCGTCGTGGTAACGCGAGGCGCCGCCCTGATAAGACCGGGCGATACGGTAGATAAGGGCGATATTCTTTGCGAGAGCTTCCCCTGGGAGGAGTGGGCTGAGGCGGTCGTAAAAGCCAGAACGTGGCGCGAGCTATCGGCGTCAATGCCGCTCGACTGCATAAAAAAGCGCTATACTGGAGCCGAGAAGCGGCGGGAAACGCTGATTTTCGGAGAAAAAAGAATTAATTTTTATTTAACGGGTGGAAATCCGTATATGAACTGTGATAAAATAACGGAGAGTAGACGCCTTAGAATATCAGAGAGCGGGCTTCTGCCGCTTAGCTTATGCGCGGTGGAGCTTAGCGAGTGGACGCCATCCGCCGGAAGCCTTTCCGAGGCGGAGGCCGAGGCGATACTGAAAGCAAGGCTTATCTCAAGGCTGAACTTCGATATAGGCGCGGGCAGCGTGACAGCAACAGAGTTTTCAAAGACCGTGGAGAACGGGGTGCTGACGCTGACGCTCTTTGCTGAATGCCTTGAGGAGATATCCGGATAAGAGGGTACGGAGGAAATATGACGGAGCAGGTACTTAACGTAGACAGAATGGAGCACGTTATCAACGTGTTCGGCTCTTTCGATGAGAATTTAAGGCTGATCGAAAACGAGATGAACGTCCGGATAACGGACAGGGAGTCGGAGATAAAGATCTCCGGCGAGGCGGAGAACGTGATGTATGCGAAGAACGCCATCGAGGGGCTTATTTCCCTCGCCGCGAAGGGCGAGAATATCGACGCGCAGAACGTAAGGTATATTATTAACCTTGTCAAGGCGGGCAACGAGGATAAGATCGACGAGCTCGCCCGCGACGTGATCTGCGTAACGGCGAAGGGCAAGCCTATAAAGGCGAAGACCCTCGGCCAGAAGAAATACGTGGACGCCATCAAGAAAAACGTGATAACTCTCGGCATCGGCCCTGCGGGAACAGGAAAGACCTACCTCGCCGTTGCCGCCGCCGTAGCCGCCTTCCGCGCGAAGGAGGTAAACCGCATCGTGCTGACCCGTCCCGCGGTGGAGGCGGGCGAGAGGCTCGGCTTTCTGCCAGGCGACCTTCAGAGCAAGGTAGACCCCTATCTCCGTCCACTTTACGACGCGCTTTTTGAAATGCTCGGCGCCGAGACCTACACAAAATACCTCGAGCGCGGGGATATCGAGGTCGCGCCCCTTGCCTATATGCGCGGGCGCACGCTTGACGACAGCTTTATCATCCTCGACGAGGCGCAGAACACTTCGCGCGAGCAGATGAAGATGTTTTTAACGAGACTCGGCTTCGGCTCAAAGATAGTTATAACCGGAGATACCACTCAGATCGACCTTCCCGCCGACAAGGTGAGCGGCCTCAAGGAGGCTGTCCGCGTGCTCGACGGGGTGGAGGATATCGCGATAATGCGGCTAACGGGCTCGGACGTCGTCCGCCACGTCCTTGTACAGCGCATAGTAGAGGCATATGACAAATACGAACACGCCAAGGATGAGTCGCGGCAGAAATTCGATATGCATAAGAAGAAGTAAAGGAGAATATACAAATGACCGTAACTGAGGCAAAGGAAAAGCTGAATGAGCTCGAGCTCAGGGAATTTGCGTATAACCACGCGATGGGGATACTTTATTACGACGGAACGACCGGCGCTCCAAAGGCTTCGTCAATTCCTCGCGGAAAGACGATGGGCGTTCTCGCCGGGGAGGCATATAAGATCTCGACGGACAAGGAGGCTGTGTCTCTGCTCGGCTTTCTCAGAGAGCATGCGGACGAGCTTGACGCCGATACTCTGAGAAGAGTTGAGCTCAGGGAAAAGGGACTCAAGGAGCTTAACGCCGTCCCGCTCGAGACCTATATCGAGTATACCGAGCTTATGAACGAGGCCGACGCAGTCTGGCACGAGGCAAAGGAGAAGTCCGATTATCCGATGTTCGAGCCGGTGCTCAAAAAGGTGATAGATTTTACGAAGCTCTTTGCCGAGAAGGTCGCGCCGGAGAAAAGCCCCTACGATTACTGCCTCGATAAATATGAGGAAGGGCTTACTATGGCAAAGTGCGACGACTTCTTCGCAAAGCTCAAGGAGCGCATCGTCCCCCTCGTCAAAAGAGTGCAGGAGGCAGAGCAGCCTGACGACGCCTGCGCAAAGGTCTTTTTCCCGATAGAGAAGCAGAGGGAGTTTTCCGATATCCTTATGGAGCGCATCGGCATCCCACGCGACCGCTGCGCTATAGGAGAGACCGAGCACCCCTTTACCACGGACTTTTCGAGAAACGACGTCCGCATTACTACCCACTATCACGAGGACGCTTTTTTAAGCTCTATGTACTCCGTTATCCACGAGGGAGGCCACGCGCTCTATGAGCTCGGCGGCGACGAGAGGTTCAGCTATACGGGCCTTTCCGGCGGAGTGACGATGGGAATCCACGAGAGCCAGTCCCGCTTTTTCGAGAATATCATCGGCCGCAGCCGCGAGTTTATCGGCCTTATTTACCCCGACGCCGTGCGTCTCTGCCCCGAGCTCGGAAAATACTCTGTGGAGCAGCTTTACAGGGCGGCGAACAAGGCTGAGCCCAGCCTCATCCGTACCGAGGCGGACGAGCTCACCTATGCTCTCCACATTATGGTGCGCTACGATATGGAGAGGCAGATGATAAACGGTTCGGTCAATATGAAGGAGCTTCCCGAGATGTGGAACGCCCTTTATAAGGAATACCTCGGAGTAACCGTACCCGACGATAAGCGCGGCATACTACAGGATTCCCACTGGGCGGGAGCCGGGATCGGCTACTTCCCGTCCTACGCCCTCGGCTCTGCCTACGGGGCGCAGTACCTTGCGAAAATACGCGAGAGCCTTGACTTTGAAAAGACCGTTGCCTCCGGCGACCTTAAGCCGATCAGAGACTGGCTCGGCGACAGGATTTGGAAATACGCCTCCTCGAAAAAGCCGGAGTGGATACTGAATAACGCAATGGAGGCTCCGTTCGACCCGAAGTACTATCTCGACTACCTTGAGGGAAAGATGAAGGACGTATATGGCTTCTGATTATATAAGTATCACCCGCACGAGGCGCGGCCTCGGAAGACCGGAGACGGCGCGCCTCGTTAAGAGAGCGATCGTGACCGCACTCAGAGCCGAGAGCGTCGAGGAACCCTGTATAGTTGACGTAACGCTGACTGACGACGAAACGATACACGGGATAAACTTATCCGAACGGGGCGTGGACAGGCCCACGGACGTGCTCTCGTTCCCGTTAAATGAGCTCATTCCGGGAGAGTTCGACCCCGAGGAATGCGAAAGGGATCTGGACACCGGCGCCCTTTTCCTCGGCGATATGGTGATAAGCATACCGCGCTGCGAGGAGCAGGGCGAGGAGTACGGACACGGGTACAAGAGAGAGGTAAGCTACCTCGCAGTCCACTCGACGCTCCACCTCCTCGGCTACGATCACGTGGACGAGGGGCCGATGAAGGCCCAAATGCGCGCGCGTGAGGACGCGATAATGGATATACTGAATATCAAGAGGGAAGAAGTATGATAACAAAAACCGCAATGATAGCCGTTATCGGCCGACCGAACGTCGGAAAATCCACCCTTGTGAACGCGATGGTGGGCGAGAAGATCTCTATCGTCAGCCCGAAGCCGCAGACCACGCGATACCGCATTTTCGGGGTAGCTGAGCGCGGCGACACTCAGCTCGTTTTCGCCGACACCCCCGGCTTCCACAAGGCGAGAAACAAGCTCGGCGAGTATATGGTGAAGGTCGTGGCGGAATCGGTATCGGACGTGGACGCGGCCTGCCTCGTCGTCGAGCCGAAGGCGAACGTGGGGAGACAGGAGGAGCTTCTTATCGAGAGGATAAAGGAGCTCGGGATACCCGCAGTCCTCGTTATAAACAAGATAGATACGGTGGAGAAGGATGAGCTTCTGCCCGTGATCGCGGCCTACGCGGAGAGGTACGAGTTCGACGCCATAGTGCCCGTTTCGGCGAAAAGAGCCGACGGCATCGAGATACTTATAGACGAGCTTAAAAAATTTGCAGCCGAGGGCCCGCAGCTCTTCCCGGACGATATGATGACGGATCAGACCGAACGCCAGCTCTGCGCCGAGATAATCAGGGAGAAGATGCTTATGGCGCTTGAGAGCGAGGTGCCCCACGGGATAAACGTTGAGATAACGGGCTTTAAGGAGAGAGACGACCTTGTTGACGAGATAGACGCCACGATCTACTGCGAAAAGCAGAGCCACAAGGGCATTATAATCGGCAAAAACGGCGAGATGCTGAAGAAGATCGGCGAGGCCGCAAGAGCCGATATGGAGAAAATGCTCGACGCGAGAGTGTTCCTTCAGACCTGGGTGAAGGTAAAGGAGAACTGGCGCGATTCCGGCGCGAACCTGAAAAGCTTCGGTTTTTCGGAAGAATAAACCTTCAATAATATTCCCCCGCCGCGGCAAAATAAGCTCGGTGATAACAATGAAGGCAAAGGAATTTTGGACTCTGTTTATCAAAACGGGAAACATTCTTTTCTATATCGCGTATAAAAAACTTTCGTCGCAGTCTTGAGCGGGTGGAGATGATCTCCTCCCGCGTTTTCGGAGGAACGATGTACATAAAAACGAAGGGGCTCGTTCTGCGCGACGCCCCCTATAAGGAATCGAGCCGGATACTCACCGTGCTCACGGATTCCGAGGGCAAGATAACGGTGAACGCCCGCGGCGCGAAGCGCAAGGGGTCGAAGAACGCCGGAGCGGCTCAGCTTTTGGGCTTTTCGGAGCTTACTCTCTTCCACGAAAGAGGCAGGTACACGCTGACGGAATCGCACCCCATCGAGCTCTTCGAGGGGCTGCGCGAGGACGTCGCCCTATTGAGCCTCGGCGTATACTTTGCCGAGCTGATGGAGGCCGTATCGGATGAGGATATACCGAATCCGGAGATTCTTTCGCTTGGGCTTAACGCCCTATACGCCCTCTCCGAGGGGAAAAACGAGCCCACGCTCGTGAAGGCCGCCTTTGAACTGAGGCTTTCCTGCCTTGCCGGCTTCGAGCCCTCGCTTTACGGCTGCTCCGTCTGCGGGAGAGAGGAGGCCGAGAGCCCGCTCTTCGATTTGGAGGGCGGCGTGCTCACCTGCCGCACCTGCGCAGAGGGAACCTTGAGCGAGCGGATGACCCTCTCGCCATCCGTGCTGAAGGCGATGCAGTACATAGTCGGCGCCGAGGCGAAAAGGCTATACTCGTTCACGGTCAGCGAGAAGACCCTTTCGGAGCTCTCGCGGGTCAGCGAGGCTTATCTTCTTACCCAACTCGGCACGGAGTTTCGGTCATTGGATTTTTATAAATCAGTCAGGTAGTGATAAGGTTGAAACAAGTTTCAACCTTATTGGAATTAAAGCCGTTTTTCTCGCCGCTGCGCGGCAACCGAAAAACACGGCACTTTATGACCATTCCTTTTATGGTCGTTTTGTGCCTTGAGTATTTGCGAAAGGAATGGTCATAATTATAGAATTCAGTTTAGGATACGGAAAAGGAAAGCAGGAGCTTTCGGTACCGGATGAAAACCTCATCGGCGTCCTCACACCGAACAAGGTGGAGGCTCCCGCTTCTGAGGAGGCGGCGGTCAAAAGGGCGCTTCTTGAGCCGATAGGCTCACCGAGGCTAAGGGATATAGTCAAGCCGGGCGAGAAGATCGCCATCGTTACGAGCGATATAACACGACCAATGCCCACTTACAAGGTGATGCCATCCCTTTTGGACGAGCTTAATTCGGCGGGAGTCAATCCAAAGGACGTCACCCTCGTTTTCGCCCTCGGAAGCCATCGCAGACACACCGAGGAGGAAATGCGCCATCTGGCGGGAGAGAGGGCATTTGCGGAGATAAACCTTGCCGATTCCGACGTGGACGACTGCGTACACTTCGGCTTTACCTCAAACGGGACGCCGGTTGACATAACAAGGACGGTGGCAGAGGCTGACAGGCGAATACTCCTCGGCAATATCGAGTACCACTATTTCGCGGGCTATTCGGGCGGTGCGAAGGCGCTTATGCCCGGGGTCTCGACCCCCGCGGCTATCGAGAAAAACCACAGCCTTATGGTAATGGAGGAGAGCCGCGCCGGAAACCTTGAGGACAATCCGCTGAGGCGGGATATCGAAGAATCGGGGGCTATGGTCGGCGCAGACTTCATACTAAACGTGGTGCTGAACGAAAAGAAACAGATAGTCGCCGCCTTCGCCGGAGATATGGTAAAGGCTCACCGCGAGGGCTGCAAATTCTTAGACCGCCTCTTTGCCGCTCCGATAAAAGAGAGGGCGGATATCGTCGTTACCTGTCAGGCGGGAGCTCCTAAGGACGTGAACCTGTATCAGACGCAGAAGGCGCTCGATAACGCGAAGCACGCCGTAAAGGACGGGGGCACGGTCATACTTGTCGGTGAATGCCCAGAGGGGCTCGGAAATGAGACCTTTTCAAAATGGATGCGGGAGGCCGAGTCGCCCTCTGCGATAATCGAGAGGCTGTCAAAGGGCTTCAAGCTCGGAGGTCACAAGGCGGCGGCAATTGCTTTGATACTGAAGAGGGCGGACATAACCCTCGTTTCGGAGATGGACGAGGAGCTCGTGAGGAGCATTTTCCTCGAGCCGGAGAAAAGCGTCCAGCGCGCGTTCGACAAGGCGCTTTTAAAGCACGGACCGCAGGCGACCGTCATCGTTATGCCCTACGGCGGAAGCACTCTGCCGAAGCTTATCTGAAGAACGGAGAGAACAGTATGGCAAAGCTTTGGACCGGAAGGACTTCCGGAAATATAGACCCCGCGGCAGAGAGCTACAACCGCTCGATAGCCTTCGACAGCCGTATGTGGCGCGAGGATATCGAGGCCTCGATTGCCCACGCCGATATGCTCGCAAAGCAGGGGATAATACCGGCTGAGGCCGGGAATACGATAAGGCTCGGCCTTACAGAGATAATGAGCGATATCGAGACAGGGAAGCTCGCGATCGATCCCGAGGCTGAGGATATCCACAGCTTCGTTGAGGCGGAGCTTACGCGCCGAGCCGGCGAGGCGGGAAAAATGCTGCACACCGCGAGAAGCCGCAACGATCAGGTCGCTCAGGATCTGCGGCTCTATCTCAGAAACGAGGCGAGGGAAACGTCAAAGCTCATAAAAGACCTCGTTAAGTACGTTATCGAAAAGGCGGCGGAGGAGAAGGCCACCGTTATGCCCGGATATACCCACCTTCAGCGCGCCCAGCCGATCACCTTCGGCCATCATCTTATGGCCTACGCAATGATGCTCACGAGGGATATCGGGAGAATAAGCGACGCTCTTACAAGAATGGACGAGACGCCGATAGGCTCCTGCGCCCTCGCCGGGACAACGTACGCTACGGACAGGGAGTATGAGGCCGGGCTTCTCGGCTTTTCAGCGCCCTGCCGCAACAGTCTCGACGGGGTGTCAGACAGGGACTTCGCCGTTGAGCTCTGCTCCGCTCTCGCCCTTGTTATGACACACCTGAGCCGCTTTTCCGAAGAGGTTATCCTCTGGTCAAGCTGGGAATTCCGCTTCGTTGCCCTGTCCGACGCCTACTCGACCGGCTCCTCGATAATGCCGCAGAAGAAGAATCCCGATATGGCGGAGCTCACGAGGGGCAAAACGGGAAGAGTGTACGGCGACCTTATGGCGCTCCTCACGATGCTGAAGGGCATCCCGCTCGCATATAACAAGGATATGCAGGAGGATAAGGAGGCCGTCTTCGACGCCTTCGATACCGTGAAGGCGGCGCTCAGGGTATTTGCTCCGATGATAGCCACCATGCGCGTAAACAGGGAGAATATGCGCCGCGCGGCGGAGAACGGCTTCATCAACGCCACAGACCTCGCGGACTACCTCGTGGGCAAGGGTATGCCGTTCCGCACCGCATATAAGCTCGTGGGCGAGATCGTTACCCTCTGCTCCGAAAAGAGCCTCACCCTCGAGGAACTGAGCCTTGATGAGTATAAAAAGCTTTCGCCGCTCTTTTCCGAGGACCTGTACGCCGCGATAGATATTGAGGCCTGCTGCTTTAAGAGAACGAGCCTCGGCGGCCCGACACCGGAGAGCGTGGAAGCGCAGATAGAATACGTAAAAGAAAAGCTCAAATTATAAATTGTAAATACGTCAGAGAGCGACCATTGGCCGCTCTCTGATTTTATTGAAATACTACTTGACAAATAATACTACGCGCTGTATAGTACAATGCGTAAGGAGGGGTGAATATGGACGCACAGCTCAGGCGAGGGGTGCTGGACGTATGCGTTCTCCGCTCGCTATGCGAGGGGGATTCGTACGGGTACCGCATCATCAAGGACATATCGCCGTACGTCACAATTTCAGAGTCCACTCTCTATCCGATACTGAAAAGGCTTGAGAGTATGGGCTGCCTCACGGTGTATTCCGTGGAGCATTCCGGCAGGCTGAGAAAGTATTATGCGATCACAGAAGCGGGCAGAGAGAGAATAAAGGATTTTCTGACCGAATGGGAAGAGATAATGCGGGCTTACGCTTATATTAAGGAGGGCGGAATATGAATAAAAAGGAATTCATCGAGGAGCTTTGTAAGAAGCTCAGATTGGCTCCCGCCGAGGAGGCGGAAAAAACTGTCAACTATTACTCCGAGGCGATTGACGACAGGATAGAGGACGGCATGACGGAGGAGGAAGCCGTCGCCGCTATCGGAAATATCGACGATATCGTTCGCGAGGTGATCGGCGACGCCGAGGTACGGGAAAATGAGGGAACGTGGGATTCCGATGATAAGTCAGTCAGGAAAAACTACGTCGTCGATCCAGAGGGGGTTACTGCGGTAAACGCCGCGGAGACGAGCGGGGATATCGAGCTTGCAAGGTCGACGGACGGGAAGATACACGTCCGTGTTACCGAGAATAAGTTTGTCAGCTACAGCGTAACGAAATCTGCGGGTACGGTCACCGTTGCGAAGAAGACTCAGAGGGGCGGATTCAGACTTAACCTCGGCATACTGACAATAAGCGGAGACGGTATCTTCTCCCACGCCTCCGGCATAAGGCTGGAGCTTCCCGATACGATAGCGCCCAACATCACGGTGAAGACCGGCTCGGGAGATATAAGGGGTACGGTCACCGCGGCTCAGAGCCTTGCCTGCGGAAGCGGGAGCGGGGATATCAGCCTCTCGTCCGTCGCGGCGGGGAGAACTGAGCTCTCTACAGCCTCCGGCGACGTCGATGGCGTCGATATCACGACTAACGATCTTTCGGTATCCACCGTTTCCGGCGATATTGAGCTCAAGAGAGTTGCCGCAATCGGGCTGAAGCTTAAGTCCGTTTCCGGCGAGATCAGCGGCAAGGAGATATATTCCGACGACAAGCTTATAGTAAACACCGTGTCGGGCGACGTGGACATAGAGATGGCTTCGCCCCTCAAGGTCGGCACGGTCGAGTCCACCTCGGGCGATATTACCCTCTTGCTCTACGGACGCGACGAGGACTATTCCGTGAGCGTCCGCTCCATCTCCGGTGAAGTGAGCGCCCCCAGTAATAACGAGGAGGCGCAGAACGCCGTTCGCGTCCGCACCGCTTCGGGAGATATCGACGTAAGCTGCGAGGTGTGAGATGAATAAAAAAGAGTTTTTAGAAGAACTCTGCCGGAGACTGAGAACATTTCCGCCGCAGGAGGCGGAGAAGACCGTAAGCTTCTACGCCGAGGCGATAGACGACAGGGTGGAAGAGGGAATGACCGAGGAGGAGGCCGTCAGCGAGCTCGGCTCGCTCGATGAGATAGTGGCCGAGGCCGCCGGCTCTCTTCCGCTCGCCACCCTCGTAAAGGGCAGGGTGGAGGACTCGAAAAACCGGGCCTCGAACAAGGGGCTCTGGGTGACCCTCGCCGCCGTCGGCTCGCCAATTTGGCTCGCCCTCGCGATAGCCGCTCTGGCTATAGGCATAGCGGGCTTCGCCGTCTGCCTGAGTCTTATCATTTCGGCTGCCGCCGTCGTAATAAGCTTTATCGTCTCCGGCGCAGCCCTCATAGCGGGCGGCATAGGGCTTCCGTACGGCTCGTTTGCGCCGAGACTTATGCTGATTGGAGCGGGACTCATCCTCCTCGGCCTGGGCTTTCTTTCGATACCGCTTGCCGCGGGCTTCGTCAAGGCCATCGTCAGGCTCGTTAAGCTGATAGTCAGAAAGATAAAGGCGCAGGTCGCCGGAAAGGGGGAGGCGCAATGAAAAAGCTCGCTATAGTCGGTGCAGTAATTCTGCTGCTCGGCGTTCTCGCCGCGGCCGGCGGCTTTATCGCGGCAAAGGGGGATATCTCCGTACTCGACGTTGACGGCGGCTTCTGGCGGATCGAAACAGGGAGAGCTTCCGAGACCGAGCGGGTTGAGCGGACCTTTATGCCCGATGGGCTTAAAAAGATAGAGGTCTCGACGATATCCGACAGCGTAAAGGTGGGAATCTCGGAAGACGGCCTCGTACATATCTCGTATACCGCCGGGAACTATAAGGACTACGTTCTGAACGATATAAACGGAACACTGTCAATTATCGAAAAGAGAACGCATAGCTATTCAATCTTTAACTTTGATTTCGGCGCAAGGTCGGCTGAAACGAGCGTCCTGATACCCGAGGGGCTGACGCCCGAGCTTGACGTTTCGTCCGTCAGCGGAAGCGCGGAGCTTATCGCAAACGGCGGCGCGGTCACGCTGGAGACCACCTCCGGCTCCGTCCGCCTCGAGGGCGCGGCAAAGACCCTGAACGTGAACACGGTGAGCGGAAGCGTCAGGCTTTCCGGCTTTAGTGCGGATAAAATTACGATCGAGACGGTTTCGGGCAGCGTTACGGGCTCGCTTTCAGGCTCGCAGGAGGACTACGCCGTGGGCTTCAGCACGGTATCCGGAAGCTGCAACCTTGAGAAAAAGAGCACGGGCTCCAAAAAGCTCGAGGCTTCGACTGTTTCGGGCAGCGTGCAGCTTTCCTTTGCGGGATAAGGCTAAAAAATTGTTCGATGTAATATTGCACAATTCGAGGTATTCTGATAAAATATCAGGGCGGATTATTTCCGCCCTGAATTTTTGCGCTTTTTTTCGATCATAAAGAGATTGTGGGGAAAATGGAAAGTGGCTTTTTCTCAGCTTGACTTTATTTTTATTTTTCTTCCGGTGTTCCTGCTGATCCACTGCATACTGCCGAAGCAGTACCGCGGGCTTTGGATGACGATCGCGAGCCTTGCGTTTTACGTTTGCGGAACTCTCGCTCACCCGGAATTTATTCTTCTTCTCGTCGCCTCCCTTTTTGTTAATTACTTTGCGGGCAGAGGGATCGCAAAAAACGGAAAGAGGAAGAAGGCAATCTTAGCCCTCGCCGTACTGTATAACATAGCATGGCTCATAGTTTTCAAATATCTCGGCTTTATTACGACGAATCTAAATGAGCTTGCCGGGCTTAAGCTATCCGTTCCTGAGCTTATGCTGCCGCTCGGAATAAGCTTTTACACCTTCCAGTCCATATCCTATCTTGCCGACGTTTATAAGGGCAAGACGGAGGGGGCAGCCTCCGTTCTCGATATGGCGGTATTCATCCTTATGTTCCCGAAGCTCACGAGCGGCCCGATAGCGAGATACCCCGAGCTCAAGCGCTCGATCGACGCTTTTCCCGAGCCCTCGCTCGCCGGAGTAAACCGCGGCTTTCTCACCTTTACTCTCGGCCTCGGTATGAAGGTGCTCCTTGCCGACCGCATCGGCGCTATATGGACCGGAGCCTACAATATCGGCTTTGACAGCATCTCGACCCCTCACGCGTGGCTTTCAATGATAGCCTACGCGATGCAGCTCTATTTCGACTTCGCCGGCTATTCGATGATGGCTATCGGAATTGGGGAGATGATCGGGATAAAGCTCCCCGATAACTTTAACGATCCATATCTCTCAAAAAGCGTCTCCGAGTTTTGGAGAAGGTGGCATATCACCCTCGGCGCATGGTTCCGCGATTATATCTATATCCCCCTCGGCGGAAGCCGCAAGGGTCTTTTCAGAACGATACTGAATCTCCTCGTCGTATGGCTTCTTACCGGCCTGTGGCACGGGGCAAGCTGGAACTTCGTCCTTTGGGGGCTTTACCTCTTCTTCTTTATCGCGATAGAAAAGCTGTTCCTCAAAAAGCTTTTGGACAAGCTCCCGTTTTTCTCGCATCTCTACACGATAGTTGTTATTTTATTCTCGTGGCTCATTTTCGCCGTCGGCGATATTTCGCAGATCCCGGTCTACGTGATGCGCCTTTTCGGGCAGACCTCGGCGGAAGCGAATATCTTTGCCGGAGACTTTTTGACCTACGGAACTCAGACCTATATCCTGATGGGCGTCGGCCTTATCTTCTGCACCGGGCTGCCCTTTAAGGCATTCAGAAAATACAGAGAAAAGCCCTGGATGAGCATTATTATGCTGGCCATCTTCTGGTACGCGATATATAACCTCTACCAGTCCGCCGGCGATCCCTTTATGTACTTTAACTTCTGATTGAAATAGAAGCCGTTTTTCTCGCCGCTGCGCGGCAACCGAAAAACATGGCATTTATGACCATTCCATTTCATGGTCATTTTGTGCCTTGAACTTCAGTAAAAGGAATGGTCATAAATATGAGAAAAAAGATACTGAACTCGCTTTACGTTATCCTTCTAATAGTGAGCATACCCATAGTCGCCGTCGCCCTCGCCAAGACTGCAGGCGCTGAGAGCCTTCTGCGCCTCGTCGGCTTTTCCGAGGATATGATCTACGGTGCGGAGACCGACATTGAAGAGACCGAGAATGAAGAGATCATCCACGCAGACCCGATAGCCGAAGTTACGGAGACCGTTGCAGATCCCGCCGAGGAGGCGAATGAGAAGCCGGACAGAGTCGCCGACGAGGACGCGATCCCCGTCGTGCCCCTCTTCGAGCCGAAGCGCCGCGCTCACGCTATCGCAGACCCCCACCCCGTCACGGAGACGAGGCTCGTATTCAAGGAGGTCGACGACAGCTACTTTGACGACGCCCTCTTTATCGGCGACAGCCGAACCGTCGGCCTTGAGGCATACGGAGACATCGGTAAGGCAAAGTTCTTCTGCAAGGTCAGCCTGAGCACGGCCGGTATTTATTCAGCAACCGCGAATGTAAAGGGCTACGGGAACGTGACCCTCGGCCAGCTCTTCAAAAAGGCGAGCTTCGGGAAAGTTTACATAATGCTTGGCATCAACGAGGTCGCCTCGAAGCTCGAAACCACGGGCGGGCGGTACAAGGACCTCGTCGACTGGGTCAAGCAGCAGCAGCCCGACGCCGTTATCTATGTTATGGCGAATATGCTTGTGACCAAGTCGCGATCCGATAAGAACATCTACGGAATAAACAACGCGCGCCTGACCGCGCTGAACGAGCGCCAGGCGGAGAACGCGGATAACGAGACTGTGTTCTACATAGACTGCAACGAGTATTTCGGCGACGGGAAGGGAAATCTCTCTCCGACGTACTCCGGCGACGGAGTCCATCCCTACGGCAAGTACTACAAGACCTGGGGTCAGTGGATAAAGGAGCACGTTGCCGTTTTCGAGGAAGTTGTAATTTCAGAATGGTAAGCTCTGGCGGGCAGCGATACGCTGCCCGCCAAATTATTCCGCTGGCTATTTATCACCGGCGCGTGGTATATTTATAAAGGGTGAAGCCGATGAGAAACAGAAAATGGATAAAATGGATGATATTAGCCTCAATACCGGCGCTTTTTGCCGTATTATACGTCATATTCTCACAAACCAAAAGTCTTGCGGATACAGCTGTCAGATGCTTCTCCCGCCCGGTGCGGGACGTGCTCGGGGCGGTAAGCTCGGTCGTGCCCTTCTCTGTTATGGAGGCGGCCTACGTCGCCGCGGGGCTTTTGCTGCTTATACATATCGGAAGAACAATTTACCTTGCTATCAGAAAACGCCTCGGGCTTAAAAGGCTACTCATAAGAGCGGGCGCCGTAGTTCTTGTTATCGCGTACATCTTTTCCGGATATCTCTCGCTATGGGGCATAGACTACCGGTCCTCAAGCTTCTCGGAAAAGGAGGATTTCCGGGTCAGTGGGGTAGAGAAGGAGGCACTTTTTGACGCGGCGGAGTATTTTACGCGGAAGGCGATGGAGCTTGCCGACACGGTGAAAAGGGACGAAAACGGGCTGTTCGCCGAGGATATCGGCGAATATCTCTCCGCCTGCGCCTCGCTTTACGATGAGATGGAGGCGAGATTTCCGAGCCTAAAGGCGACCTCACGCAGGCCGAAGCAGATGGTATTCTCCGAGCTTATGAGCGTTACGGGCTTCACCGGAGTATATTTTCCGTTTACGGGCGAGTCGAACGTAAACGTAAACGAGCCCGCCGCCTTTCTGCCCGCCACGGCGGCTCACGAGCTTGCGCATCAGAGGGGGGTGTACTCCGAGGAGGAGGCGAACTTCATCGGCGTCACGGCGTCCGTACTCTCGGATATCCCGGCGTACCGGTATTCAGGATATGTGACGGGCTCACTCTATCTGATGAACGCGGTCTACAGAGCCTCGCCAGAGAAATGGAGGGAGCTCAGAAGCCGCTTCGAGGGAGGATTCTTAGCGGATTGGCTGTATAATTCCGAATACTGGCAGAGATATGAGAGCAAGGTGAGCGCCGCATCAGAAAAGGTGTACGACGCCTATTTAAAGGCAAACGGTCAGGAGGCGGGGATACAGAGCTACGGCGCCTGCGTAAACCACTTGGTTGCCTATTACGAGCTCGGAGGGTATGAGTGAGGGAAAAATTTCGCAAAAATTTGCGAAAAAGTAACAGCTTAAGTAACGCGAGACTGATACAATAACAAGAACTAATGAAATTGCCATTTTATATATGGGGCGGTCAACGTGAAAAAACTGTTTAGAAACGGTATTAGAATACGCACTATAAACGCTATCGTCATCCTACTCGCCGTCGCTTTTTCGTTTCTGCTATTTCTCTCGACGAGCGGAACTCTGAGGGCATACGAGCAGGAGGCCGTGGCAACTGAGACCTTCTACTCCTGCGAGCGCGCGGCAAACGACCTGATGGAAGCCTCAAACTATCTGACGACGCAGGTAAGATTGTTCGCTATACTGCTTCTCGCCGTGATAGTCTTCACGATATTCCTCGTCGAATATCTCATCCTTATGCCGCTTAAGGTGTATATAAAGAAGATAAAGGCGTCCGAGCCCCTTCCGGAGAGGGGGGCGAGAGAGCTTCGCTATCTCTCCCGCGCCTATAACGATATGTACGAGGAGACTAAGAAAGCGAACGAGTCGCTGCGCCACGCAGCCGAGCACGACGCCCTGACCCGTCTATACAACCGGCGCGCCTTCGACGCTCTTGCGCATCAGTTTCGCGACGGTATCGCCCTGATGATCCTTGACATTGACGGCTTCAAGGGCTTCAACGATACATACGGCCACGATGTCGGGGACAAGTTGCTGCAGAAGGTCGCAAGACTTCTGAAAGCAAGCTTCCGATTCTCGGACTATATCTGCCGCTTCGGAGGAGACGAATTTACAATCATAATGACCGATATGAATCCTGAGCTTAGGAGCGTTATCGAGTCAAAGGTCGCCGTTGTAAGAAAAGGACTATTAGACACCTCCGACGGGCTTCCGAAGGTCACACTCTCGATCGGCGTATCGTTCGGAAACGGCGAATCGGCGGACGAGATATTCAAAGCCGCCGACAACGCTCTCTACGACGTGAAGGACAGGGGAAGAAACGGTATGAGCTTCAACGTCCGCGGAGAGATAATACCTGTTAAGTGATTTGGAGAATTGCCTATGCCTGAGCTTATTGTCCCGGCGGGATACGGAGAAATAGAATACGTTGAGAAGAGGTCGCGCTTTATCGGAAGGGTCTGGCGCGCCGATTCAGAGACCGAGGCCATGGACAAAATAAGGGAGATGCGCGAAAAACACTGGGACGCCACTCACAACGTCTACGCGTACAGTATAAAGGAGGGCGGCATAGCCCGCTTTTCCGACGATGGGGAGCCCTCCGGCACCTCCGGCATGCCCGTTTTAAATGTGTTCCGCTCGGCGGGGATAGAAAACTTCTGCTGCGTCGTAACGCGATACTTCGGCGGTATCCTCCTCGGAGCAGGCGGCCTCGTGAGAGCGTACTCAAAGGCGGCGAGCCTCGCGCTTGAAAAAGCTGGCAGGGCAGAGCTTAGAAAAATGCTGACCTGCGAGCTTGAATGTCCGTATCAGCTTTTCGAGAGACTCAAAAACGAGCTTGAAAGGCTCGGGTCAGAGCTCGAGAGCGCCGAGTACGGAGCGAGCGTTATTATGCGGTTTTCAATGACGGAGGCGGAGCTTTCCGCCTATTCAGCAAGAGTAACCGAGCTCACCTCGGGAGCGTCAAAGCCAAGGGTGACCGGAGAGGGCACGAGAGCGGTAAGGATATAAAAAGGGCTTCCCGATTTGGGAAGCCCTTAAGCTTTCTATTCATCGTCTCCGCCGGAGACGTATGCGCGAACTCTGCCCCATAGCTCAGGCTTTATTACGGCCTCGACCTGAATGCAGTCCTCGCGGTAGTCAAGCTCCGTTATCTCCGCCTGACTGTGAAGAAGGTCTGCAAGCCCGGCGTCAGAGTAAGGTATTTTCAGGGATACGCGCTTTTTCCCTCGACCGAGTATTTCTGCGATCTTCTCTGTGAGAACGTCCGTGCCCTCTCCGGTCTTTGCCGATATGGCTACGGCGGTATCCCCGCGCGGTATCATCGAGGGAACGGGGCAGGCGTCAGCCTTGTTATAAACGTCGATAACGGGCGTCGACGAGGCGCCGAGCTCGTCGATGAGCCGCCTCACTACCTCGGCCTGCAGCTCGTACTCCGGGTTTGAGACGTCGATAACGTGCAGAAGCACGTCGGCATATTTAAGCTCCTCAAGGGTCGCCTTAAAAGCCTCAATTAGGTGGTGCGGCAGCTTCCGGATAAAGCCGACCGTGTCGGATAAAAGCACCTCCTGACCGGGGGCGAGCAGGAGCCGCCTCGTCGTCGTGTCGAGAGTGTCGAAAAGGCGGTCGTTCGCGGGGATATCCGAATCGGTGAGCCTGTTTAAAAGGGTGCTTTTTCCGGCGTTCGTATAGCCGACGAGAGCGACTACGGCGACGTTGTTCTTCTCCCGCTTCCGCCTCTGCGTATCGCGGACGCGGCGCACGTCGGAAAGCTCTTCCTCAAGCTTCTGTATCTTGCGGCGGATATGCCGCCTATCTGTTTCAAGCTGAGTTTCGCCCGGTCCCCTCGTGCCTATCGGCGAGGAGCCGCCCGAGGCGGTCTGGCGCACGAGGTGGGTCCACATTCCGGTAAGGCGGGGGAGCATATATTTATACTGGGCAAGCTCCACCTGGAGCCGCCCCTCCCTCGTCCTCGCCCGCTGGGCGAATATATCGAGGATTAGCTGAGCCCTGTCGATAACGTGGACGCCGAGATCGTCCTCAAGCGCCCTCGTCTGCGATGGGGAAAGCTCGTTATCGAAAACGGCAAGGTCGCATTCCTCTGCCTCGATAAGCGCCTTGAGCTCCTGCACTTTTCCTTCTCCTATGAAGGTGCGCGGGTCGGGCGTCTTTTTATTCTGCAGAATACGGCCCTTCGTACGTCCTCCCGCTGTCTCAACAAGAGCCTCGAGCTCGTCCATGCTCTCGTCGGTGCTGCGCTCGGCCTCGTCCATAATGTCGGCGGCAAGGCCGACGAGTATCGCTGTTTCTCTTACTTTCTGTTCTTCCATAGTACCTCTATAATATCGTTTAATTCCTGCCGGCGCACCGGCGCTTCGGCGGTGATCATATTTCCCGTGATCGGGTCTCTCAGCCTTATGCTGACTGCGTGCAGAGCCTGGGCAGATACCCCGAGCTGTTCCGAAAGCTTAAGGCTCTCCTCAGTTCCGTAAAGAGCGTCGCCGAGAAGGGGGTGGCCAATATACGCCGAGTGTACTCTTATCTGATGCGTTCGCCCCGTCTCAAGGGTGAAGCGGGCGAGGGTCAGCTCACCGTTTGTCCCAAGGGGCTCCAAATGCGTCACGGCGCGCTTGCCGTCCGGCGAGACGATGCGGAGCATCTTCTGAGGCTCCGCCCTTTTAATGGGCTGCGAAATGGTAAAGCCTCCGCCGTCCAAAGCGCCGTACATCACGCCGAGATAGACCTTCTCCGCCTCGCA